>CAZBWC010000119.1:1505-3500 GCA_964495395.1 Microcaldota archaeon | reverse complement strand
AAAATATCCGGACTGACGATACATTTTGTCACTGCAGGAGTTGACGCAGGCCCAATAGTTTATCAGGAAGCAGTTGACATAAGCGACTGTGATGACCCTTATTATGTTGCTGAGAAGATACTGGAGAGAGAACACCATGCGCTGGTAAAGGTCATTGACTCATTTTCAAAAGGCAGGTATAGAGTAGATGGAAGAAGAGTCAGTTATATTAAAAACAAAAACTGAGCTTATTCGGCACCTGAAGAAGCGCCAGAATGCCCAGCAGCATTATTTTGTAACTTTAATTCAGGTATATTGTTGATAATTTTGTCTATTACTTCCTGTAATTTTTTAGACACTTCGGAAAACCAACCTGCAGAACGAGGGTGCGTGGCCATATGCGCCAAATTCGCCAGGTGCTTGAGAAGGCCGTATGACCCGACACACAATAATGGAACCATATAGACAGAATACGGAACAGTAGGGTTTATTTTAGTCCCTAGCAATGATGCAGCAAGAACTGTAATGGCCAGGTTACGAGCATTGCCCCCAGACCTGCGCCTCATCATCATTGTTATTGCCATTTGAGCATTCTCAAATGACCCGGTAGCCTGCATAGAGATAGAGTGAAATTCGCGAACGCCCTCCCTTAGCACATCCACGGACACGTACTTCGAAATTCTGGAATCTGAAAATTCCGCACCTGAAAAATCATCTTCCAGAAGAAATCTTGCCAGTTCCCGCCTTGCAGCAAATCGATTAGCGCGAATGCGTAAATTGCTCGTAACCTGCATGAGCTTAACTGGGCGAGACATATGTTGTAATATGTGTTCATTTCTATTTATAAATAGTGATTTTATTAGCCAATAAAGGCGCAGAAACCAGCAGGTATATCAAATCCAAAGATTAACTTGGAGACACCGCAGTTGCGAGAATTTTTTCCCTTTCAGGTTTTTGCTCCATATCGATTAGCTTTGAGGCAAGATGCAGATTGAAACGGCTCAATGACAGAAATATCTTTGAGTCCTCATTCAGAACATAGAGTTGCGTCCTCCCAACTGTTTTTGTAGGCCTTATGACATCCAGCCTTTCCAATAAATCAAAAACAGGCTTTATTGACGGAAAGGTGCTGCTGACCTGCTTGGCAACATCTGATTTCGAGAATTCCGTATTCGGCATTTCCAGTAGCCAGTCCAGCACACGGACCATTATTGAGTTTTCCAAGATGTCTGAAAGCATATAATCAACTTTATCTTATCATACCTTATATGATAGGTTGAGTTTATAAATATATAGTTAGTTTATGAGGTAAAAATATTAAGAAGTTAACAATTATATATAATATAATATATATTTATAAATATTACATTATATATCACTCCATGACTGCTTCGCTAAGAGAAAGAATACTTACACGACTGATTACGCATAGATTAATCGGAGGCAAACACAGAGAGGCTGAACTTATTATCCGAAACCTTGAACCACGCGAATCAGCAAAGGAAGAGTTTGACAATTTAGTCAGAGAAAACATAATAATATTAAAGCCAACCTCTTATGGATTACACTGTTCCCTAAATCCAAATAGAGTCTTTGACGTTAAAAGAGAGCTTGGAATAGTATGATGTTATGATTTCAATAATAATCCCGACCGTAAACGAAGAGAGATACATGCCTGCACTGCTTAAAAGCATCAGGCCACAGATGAAAAAAGGCGACGAGATAATAATAGTCGACAGCCACAGCACTGACCGCACGCTGGAAATAGCAAGAAGCCATGGCTGCAGGGTAATTAGTGTACCGAAAAACGGCATTGCAATGGCAAAAAATGCAGGTGGGCGCAAGGCAAAAAACGATATAATCGCCTTTCTTGATGCTGACTGTACCGTAAGCCCGAAATGGCTTGATAGGATAAGGCGCCACTTCTCAAGTAGCGGTATACAGGCAGTTGCAGGACTTGACCTTTACCATGCAAAAAGCAGGCACAAGCAGGGGCTTTATAATGCATATTCAAAG
>CAZBWC010000119.1:1108-1495 GCA_964495395.1 Microcaldota archaeon | reverse complement strand
AAGGGCAGTATGCCAGGCGGCACGGACATTTTACAGGCTTGGAGGAAAGGCATGGATACCGGCAATTAACTGCGCCGACAGGAAAAAGATATTCTTCGATGTAGGCGGGTTCAGCAATGTGGTTTGCGAGGATGCTGAAATGATGAGAAGATTCCCCAGAGAGCATGCAGTCTGCTATGACAAATCAATGATAGTAACTTTGTCAGACAGGCGATTCAGGCAGAACGGCTTTGGCAAAACGCTGGCATTGTGGGCAGTCGCAGACATAAGAGGCTGGCTTGGAAAAGGCATCCATACCAGAAAATACAAGAAAGTGAAGGAGTAATAGCCAGGAACAGAAATTAGATAAGTCCGTTCTCCAGCCATCCACTTATCACTTTCAACTAA
>CAZBWC010000119.1:0-1098 GCA_964495395.1 Microcaldota archaeon | reverse complement strand
GCATTGATGTCACGCTAGAGGCTTCTAATACAAGTGAATTAAACCTTCCAGAAGTATTCATACCATACGTTTGAATACGCCAACTGCTGTACGGTGAGGAGCCAATAGGTATAGCACCAAAGGCAGAGAAGTATAATGAATCAGACAGTATACTTAGGTCTGCGGAGTCGGTAGTAGAATTGACGTTCCATAGATGTAGTTTAATGCGAGTATCAGCAATAGATACGTCCATTGTTTGGCCAGATGACATACTTAGCATATCTAGCACTCCGCCAGAGGTATTTTGAATGGATAGGACGGCTTCATCATCTGCAACCTCAACGAGATCAATACTCAGGTTACCAAACGCAAGTGAATCACCACCAGAAGCAAGGAGAACACCACCTGAACTTTCTTTAGCCAGTCCTAATTCCCCCCCAACGAGAAGTGTAATCAACCACGGCTCACCCATAAAGTTTATTTGTACCCTGTGCCTTCCAGTTGCAGTTGGACCATGACCATTACATTCACCATAATTAGTAGTATTTGTTGGGCCAGGGATAGTACAGGTAGGTAGCCCGGGATTAAAGTTAATGGTGTAACGCGAATAATCTGAAAAATACTCATTTGTAGCTGTTTGCACGTAGCTAAGACCAGCTACAGGGTCGTTTACTGTAAATGAATCAATACAGGCAGGAGATATAAGGCAAGCACCATTAGAACAACCATAACTGCAGGAAATGTTAGCAGAACTAGGGGTTGCGTTGGTGTTGCAATAGTATTCAATCAGTGAACCGGAGTAGCAATAGTCGGATCGAGCTCCGGGGATGCTGCTGCTAATGACAGTGCCTTTAGAAAGATTTACATTTCCACCATCAGAATCAGTACATGTAGGCGACAAACAAGCACCGTCTGAGCAACCACCAGGACACAGGGTCGTAAAAGCACCCTGACTAGCATTGGTGGTGCAATAGTATTCAATCAGATTTGAACCAGTGCAATAATCTGAACGGGTTCCTGAAGTGGTGCTATTGATAGTGCCTTTAGTAGCAGTCACATTTCCGCCATCAGAATCAGTGCAGGTAGGCGCGGATGCCGGTAAGCATGCACCAGATGAGC
>CAZBWC010000118.1:1933-3555 GCA_964495395.1 Microcaldota archaeon | reverse complement strand
TTCAACTCGGAGAGTTGGAGAGACAGTGATCACAGGTCACTGGAAACTAGAGGGGCGTTGCCCTATAGCAAGTATTAAATTAATTCAATGTCGAGCCATACACATGTCTATAAAATGGCCCCTTGCTCTCCTCCTATTTTGTTCCATGCTCTATCCAATCGGCATTCTTACTGGCGAAGGTGGCAACGTTAGCGGCGTTGTCCTGGTAATCCCGCAAGGGGCTGCATGGGCAGGATTTCTAGGCAATGTTTCTGAAGGGGAGAACAATGATGCTTACATAACTGCCGTAGCTGATTCAATTACCAATATCTCATTATACAAAGGGGCGTGCACCAGCACTTCGTCAGACAGCTTCGTTAATTTCTATTTTTCAAATTCATCTTCAATATCAATAAGCAGCCTTTCGCCTGGTAATCTGTCCCTGTTAGACGCGTTCATAAACTCATCAGGCCAGGATGGCACTGCCACCTTTGGCAATACTACCGCGAGCTTTCAGACTTCGGCAGGTACAATAACAGGCGTTCCTGTTGCATACACTAATACGCAAGATAACGCCTCAAGTTTTGCCCAAGGCTATCTTAACGACGGCGGCAATATCGTTTTTATTATACACCCGACCTCCGGATACACTTCATCAAACGGCTCTTTAGCTGATTTCCAGTTCATGCTTCCAACAAACGGGTCAACAACATCCTTTTATCTTCTTGCGGAAAATGTTTGCGCAGTGCCGTCCGAATCACCTGTCGCCGCAAGCGTGCTCCCAGAGCAGCTCGATATTTCGTTATCCTATAATGTCCAATGCGTTGAAAATCTGGTTACCATTAATGCCATTTCGGCAAGCGGCCCTGTTGAAGGGCTTTCGATTCGCATACAAAAGGATGACGGTGCACCATCTACATCCAGGACAAAAAGCGACGGGAGTGCTGTTTTTCGCATCGCCGGTTCAGGCCGGTACACTATTTCAAATCCATATAAGAAATCAGGCTATGCCCAGGCAACAGACCTGATCATAGAAGTTGAACCCTGCCTGGGGACGATAGTTGAAGAGCTCGACAAGCTGCTTGAGGGGCTGAACCTTACTGAACTGAAATTGCCCAACATGCCAGGAAGCGATTCCATACCCTCATTATTGGATCCATACTCAGAAAGTGGCGCAGATGAAGGCCCTGAACTTCCGGACATCCCGCCGATATCGGGCTCAACCCCTCTAACCCCAGCCGGGTGGTCTAATATCGGCATGCCTCATGTTCTTCAATTGGGGGCAGTGTTAGCATTTGTCCTATTTATGCTCCTGTTGTATTATCTCTTCCATATACTGTTGCCCCGGCTAAAGCCAAAATGAGCCGCTAACAATTTTAATGTTTTACCGCGATTTAACTGTGGATTTTTGCAGGTAAGGTTATGAATATCATATATGCACTCTTGGCATTGATTATTTTTGGCTTGTTTGCCACTATCGCTTATTCTGATGCCCCTACCGTGACCTTTGTCTATCCCACAATGCAAAACGATGGTGTGTTCATATCCAATTCAACAACCATCAATGTCACTGCAACAAATTCCGGAGGGGTGGACAGCTGCCTGCTCGAATTCAATGGTGCCAACGAATCAATGACAAAAGT
>CAZBWC010000118.1:943-1923 GCA_964495395.1 Microcaldota archaeon | reverse complement strand
AAGTCGGAAGTGGCAATTCAGTTACCTGTGTCAAAACGAAAAGCGACATAGCAGTTGGCACTTACACCTACAAAGTCTTTGCTAACGATACATCCAACGTTTTCGGAGTTTCTGAAACCAGCACCATAACCTCAGCCAATCCTGCAAACATCTCCCAAGTGGTGAATGGAACATGCTCCATGTCAGGTACCCAGACCTCTGCCACATGCGTTCTCTCCCCGTCGCTCTCTAACATGAACAAAACATTCGTTTTCTACCAGGCAACTTCCAGCACGAACTCTCCAGCCTCTACTAGTGTTGCATGCCGCCTTATCAACACCACCAACTTCACTTGCACAAGAAACACTGCCTCTGGCACAATCAACGTACAATATTACGCAGTCGAATACTCAAGTGGCGTTACGGTCCAGCATATCGTGCCCGCGTGCTCTGCAGGCAACACCACCGTTTCAATAAACCAGGTGCAGACAATGGCAAACACTTTCCTGCTGTTCAGCAGCAGGAGGACCGGTGGAGGCATGGGAGGCGATGACTTCAATACCGTTCGCCTGATCAATAAATCTGCAGTGGAGATATGGCACCTGCAGACTGACAATTGCGATACCCAGACAGCATACAACCTCCAGGTAGTGCAGTTCAACGGCACTTCCGTTACCCGTGGAATGCAGAGCAACCCTACCTCGAGCGTGGTCAATTTTACTGTAGGCAGCCTGAGTAAGGTAAACGTTTCAAAGACCACGCTATTATACAGTTGGAATATTGATTCAGTATCTGCAGCTGCAACCATGTGTGAACGGCCTCTGCGAGGCACAATAAACAACGCCACCCAGCTGGACTTTACCAGGGGCAATGGTGCAAGCGGATGCGCTGGCGTACTTATAAACAACATCTCATGGGAGCGGGTTGAATTCCTGGATGGCACTACGGTGCAGCAGGTTGTTGCGCAGGCAGCTGCTGCTGTTGCAACTGCAAATGTTACA
>CAZBWC010000118.1:0-933 GCA_964495395.1 Microcaldota archaeon | reverse complement strand
AACATCAGTTCTGCTGAACCAGAGCATCGCATTTTCAGGTGGCCAGCCGTTTTCTGGGCAAACAATGGGCGAAGGCTCATATGCGTCAGATGACATTGCCGGCGCAATGCTCGGCAGGCATGCATTCACATCCACCACTGGTTTACAGGTAACCCGTGACAATACCAACGGCAATGTTTCATGGACCTCATTCGTAGTAGAATTCAAGCCTTATGTGGCTCCATCTCCAGAAGCCCCTGCCAGTCAGTGCACATCCCTAACCTCACCAGGCTCATATTCATTGTCTGCCAACGCAACAGGGGCCACTTTAGACGCCTCAGAGGTATTCAGTCTTAGCTATGCATGTATCAAAATCGCATCAAGCAATGTCGTATTCGATTGCTCAGGATACACTATCACAAATGATGGTACTGCATCAGCAGCAGGCATAGTGATAAACGGGTCTTCGCCTACTGTGAATTATACCAATGTGACAATCCAGAATTGCTATGTTTTTGGCTATGGCATAGGAGTTTATGTTCACAAATCTTCTCTTGGCAGCATAAACAATACAAACGTGTCCAATTCAACTTCTACTGGCTTTATCGTCCTCCAGAGCTCTGATATCAGCATCAACGGATCAGATTCCCTGAACAACGCAGAGCACGGTGTCTATATGTCGGATACCAACACTTCGAATATTTCGTCAATGGATATCAACAACAACCTGCTCAACGGAATTCTTCTTGAAGGGTCTTCAATAAGCAACAGGGTGTTCTCAAACCAAGTAGCTTCTCAAACAAACAACATCGGGATTTTTATCCAAACTGCCAGCGGGCCAGTATATGTCTATAGCAATACATTACAGTCAAATTCACAAGGGGTTTCGATTAACGTTTCCTCAGGGGTGAATATATCAAGCAACACTATATCAGGTGGAAATCATGGCATATA
>CAZBWC010000117.1:0-3609 GCA_964495395.1 Microcaldota archaeon | reverse complement strand
TTTTGACAGTTCTTTTGCCTATGCTTTCATCTCAATGATTCTCTGGGCGTTATTCTTTTTTATACTAAAAATACCAGTTGAAATTTTCGGGGCCTTGACAGTAACATTTTTTGTAAGAGTTTTCACTTCAGCTTTTCTTTTGCCACTAATAAAGCTAAAAGGCATCAGCCTGAAATCAGGTTCTGTCTTGTTGCCTGTTCTTGCAATAGCATTTTTTGATTCCATCGGTTTCCTTTCCTATAACCATTCAATACTTTTGATTCCTGTTTCCATTGCTGCGCCAATCATCACGGCATCAACTGCTATAAGCGTCCTTCTGGGGCTTTTCCTATTGCATGAGTCAGTAACAAAAAATCAGCTTATAGGGATAGTAATGACCATAGCTGGCCTAATTCTTATTGTAAGTTAAATGAAGCCCCCGATGAGATTTGAACTCACGACCTCTTGTTTACGAAACAAGCGCTCTGCCGTTACTCGAAACTTCCCAAATAGCGAATCGCTTTTGATCAAACTTTTGGGAAAAGTTTGCTGAGCTACGGAGGCATATTCCTTTCCTGTATTTTCTTTGCTCTCTTCTGCATAAGTTTTTATCCTGCTAAAGTGCGCCACTGCAGAAGCTCTGCAGTAAGGAATTCAATTATTATAGATTACTTTTTATATATTCATATATGGTAGCTCCAAGAGTGGCAGTCATAGACCGAAGCCTCTGCACAAGGCAGAAATGTGGATATGTCTGCATGAACATCTGCCCTCCGAACAGGATGGGCGACGAATGCATTATAATTGAGGAGGATACTCAATTTCCTGCAATATCGGAAGACCTCTGCATCAGCTGCGGCCTTTGCGTAAAAAAATGTCCTGTAACATGCATTACGATAATTAATCTTCCACGGGAGCCGGATGCCCCTATTTATCAATATGGCGTAAATACCTTCAGGCTTTACGGCCTTCCGTTGCCTAAGAATGGCGCCACTGCCCTTGTGGGCAAGAATGGCATTGGAAAATCCACTGCAATAAAACTTCTCGCAAAGCAGCTTACTCCCAATTTCGCGATTTTTGACAAAGAGCTTAACGAAGATGAAGTTGCACAACGCTTGCCGATCGAGCAGAGGCGCTATTTCGAGCAACTGAAAGGCCAGTTGCGTGTTAGCACCAAGCCCCAGCACGTTGACCGGCTAAGAGATGTCTTTGATGGCACTGTAAAAAAACTGATAAAAAGTGTGAGTACAGACTACAAGGATGCCATTGCACTGTTCAGGCTTGAGGATATAATTGACCGTGACATAAAGCAGCTGAGCGGCGGTGAGTTGCAGCGGGTTTCAATCGCAGCTGCCTACCTGAAAAATGCCGATATATGCTATTTCGATGAATTCACCAACTTCCTGGACATAGAAGAGCGTCTCAAAATATCAGTGCTTATCAAAGACCTGGCTGAAAAGAAAATGGTAGTTATCGCCGAGCACGACATGAGCATACTCGACTACGTCAGTGATTACATATACGTGCTTTTTGGCGAGGAAAATGCATACGGTGTTGTTTCCGGTGTGAAGAACGTGCGTGTGGGTTTGAACGAATATCTGGAAGGTTTTCTGAAAGATGAAAATTTGCGATTCCGTACATACGCCCTGAAATTCAGCCAATACAGCGAATCAGGCATCAAGGCTCCTGTTAAAATCAAATATGAATCAATGGGCAAGAAATTCGACGGGTTTTCATTTTCCGCTGTCGAGGGCCAGATAAAAGAAGGCGAAATCATCGGCCTCGTCGGCAAGAATGCCCTTGGCAAATCACTATTCATAAAAATGCTCGCCTCTGCCGAAAAGCCTGACAAAGGCATAGTTCCAAAGCTCAAGGTTTCATACAAGCCACAATATCTCACTGCGGAAGATGCAACTGTTGGCGAAGTCCTGTCTGTTGATGGCTTAAACCCACAGGTGCTACAAGAGGCGCAGAGAAAACTGCAGGTAATGAACCTTATGGAGAAAAAACTTACTGAGCTGAGCGGGGGTGAGCTGCAGCGCGTTGCGCTTACGCTGGCGTTGAGCCGAGATGCAGATGTTTACCTGTTTGACGAGCCAACTGCCTTTTTGGACATTGAGCAGCGCTTGGAATTTGCCAGTTTAGTTCGCAGTGTAATAACTAAAACAGAGAAATGCGCATTTATCGTTGACCACGATGTTGTTTTCATTGATGCAGTGGCAAACAGCATCATAGTGTTTGAGGGAAAAAGCTCTGTTAATGGCACAGCCAGTACTTCCCTGGATAAGCAGCAGGGGATGAACCGGTTTTTGAAAAGCACTGGCATAACAATGCGCAGGGACAAGGATACTCATCGCCCTCGCATTAACAAGCCTGGCTCTGCGCTTGATTTGGAGCAAAAGCAGAAAGGGGATTATTACTACTCATAATACCTTTTTTACTTCTTCCAGAATATTCGGCACTATGTTCTTATCAAAAACATCCGGCACTATCTTGTTTTCATTAAGCTCATTGCCTGATATGGTTCTTGCGATTCCTCTTGCTGCAGCAATTTTTATCTTGTCAGTGAGCCTGGGTATTCTGTAATCCAGTAATGCGCGCAACACTCCTGGAAAACCTATTGCATTGTTTATCTGGTTCGGGTAATCGCTCCTTCCAGTTCCAAAAATCCTTATGCCCAGTTGCTTTGCTTCCTCCAATGTCAGCTCAGGGACTGGATTGCTAAGTGCAAACACTATGCTGTCTTTTGCCATGCTTTTCACAGTTTCATGAGGCAACGCACCTGTGTTTGATGCTGTGACTGTTATCATAACGTCTGCGTCTCTGAACCCTGAAACCTGGCCTATGAAGTCGTGTGGGTTGCTTCTTTTAGCAAGATGCTGCTTGTATTTTGTAAGGTCATTTCTGTGTTTGCCTATTGCTCCTTTACTGTCGAATATTACAATGTCTTTAACCCCTGCTGCAATGAGCAAGTTGGCAATTCCATAGCCCGAGCCGCCTGCGCCTATAAGGCCCACTCTGATTTTGCCTAAATCTTTGCCAACTATCTTTAGCGCATTCATCAGCCCTGCCAAAACTACCATTGCAGTCCCATGCTGGTCGTCGTGGAATACTGGTATGTCCAATGCCTGCTCGAGCGCTTCCTCAATTTCAAAAACCTTCGGCGATTCAATGTCCTCCAGATTAATTGCTCCGAATACCGGAGCGATATTTTTTACAGTGTCTATTATCTGTTGCTTGTCCTGCGACTTTATGCAAATGGGAAATGCATCTATGTTTGCAAACTGTTTCATGATTAACGCTTTGCCCTCCATCAAGGGTATTGCTGCTTCTGCGCCTATTTTTCCCAGGCCGAGTATACGGGTGCCGTCGCTTACTATGGCAACCATGTTATGCTTTACGGTTAAGTCGTAAACGCTTTTCGGGTTGTTTTTTATGTGCATGCAAACGTCGGCAACGCCGGGCGTGTATAGCATGGCCATATCGTGCATGTTTTGCATTTGCATCTTCTGTTCTGTCCCGATTTTGCCATGCAGCTTCCTGTGCAGGCTAAGCGCTTCGTCTTTCATAAAATTTTCTTTGTTGATACAATTTTAAATCATACCTGCTATAATATTTCATGAAACCAAC
>CAZBWC010000116.1:0-3656 GCA_964495395.1 Microcaldota archaeon | reverse complement strand
CAGGAAAACCAGGCAGGCCACGCATTGGCAACTCCGAGAGTGCGGAAGCTGGCACGGGATTTAGGAATTGAGCTAGGCACAGTAAGAGGAACCGGTCCAGGCGGAAGGATAAGCGAGGAGGACGTGCAAAACGCTACAAAAGGCGGAATGCAGATGCAAGCTCCAGTTCAAGCTGCAACTCAAGCAACTATGCAACCAAGGGCATTGCAGCAACCGCATGAGCAGATTCACAAACCCTCAGTAACTGTGGATGGTCCTGCCGAACGGTTAGCTTTCAGAGGGCTTAGAAGAAAAGTGGCCGAGCATATGGTAGCAAGCATGCGCACAGCCATGCATGTCACGCACATAGACGAAGCAGACGTTACGAAGCTGGCTGAAATCAGGCAAAGGGAAAAGGAAACTGCAAAGCAACAGGGAGTCCATCTTACTTATTTGCCTTACATAATCAGGGCAAGCACCATAGCACTTAAGGAGCACCCGTACTTCAATGCAAGCCTTGACGAAGAAAAGCAGGAAATTATACTGAAAAAGTATTACAACATAGGCATTGCAGTAGATACTGATGACGGCCTAATGGTGCCAGTAGTAAAAGATGCTGATAAAAAAGGCATTTTGCAGCTTGCCAAAGAGGTCAACGAGCTTGCTGAGAAGGCGAAAGCGCGCAAAGTATCACTAGATGAGCTTAAAGGAGGCACATTTACCATAACAAACATAGGCAGCGTAGGCGGCATGTTTGCAACACCGATAATAAATTATCCTGAAGTTGCAATACTTGGCCTATATAGGATACAGGATAAGCCAGTAGTGTATAATGGCCAGATAGCAGTTCGAAAAATGCTCGGGCTGAGCCTGACATTTGACCATAGGCTAATAGACGGTGCCGAGGCTGCACGCTTCATGAACACGGTGAAGAAGCAGCTAGAGGAACCGGAATCGCTACAGGCCTAACAGGTAGGTAGGAACCAAGCGCGATACCTATAGGAAACCAGTTGCGTTTGCACACATTTTGAGATTTCACCCCAGCAAATTTATTAAATGCCAATCACTTTAGTGTGAACTTGCACTTTCACAGACAACGTTTTTAAGTTCCGACCTGCAAATTATTTCGGGAGTTAAATGAGAAGATTAGCCACTTGCAAAATGGCAACAGGTAGCAGGCCCACATTCTTCAGGTCAGTTGTACTTGCCACAGGGCTTCTGGGTACTTTAGCAGGTACACCAATAGCATATACTGAAGAACCACCCAGAGTAGAAGAAGTAAAACCGCCCCAGCATGACATTACTGGTAATTACCAGTGTACAATACCGCAAAAAGGGCTTCCTAAGCAGTTCAGTTTTCTCACCCAGTTCGATATGTCGATTTGCAAAAACAAACAGGGAAAGTTAAGGAGACAGATAGGATTTGACAGCGTGCCAATCACTCAAGGCGAAGGCAGTGCCTTTACCTTCACAACAACAAGCGGCCTTTCTTCAATGATTCCGAATAAACCAGTTACAGGCAATGGCCATATCACAGATGACGGAAAGCTGGTTTATACTGAAACACTTGTTTTATCTAAAAAGCAGCGATGGTCTGATACCATCACTTGCAGATACAAAACTCCTTGCAAGGATGATTTGATGAGAGTAGTTTTCATAAGGCCGTGTGAAGGGCAGTTATATGTAGCAGGTGCATTTGACAATATTGAAAATGGTGAAGCAAAAACAACCGTTGGTCCAGGCACCAAAGATAAAGCTACAAACGAACTGTATGGAACGGTCACTGGGGTTTGTAAAGACCTTAAAACAGGCGGTACAACTGATATATTTTTACCTTTCAAGGTAGACCATGAAGGAAAAGGCTGCGGAAACTATGGAGAGCTGCTTTATCCGTCTGGAGTGGAAGGTGCAGAAGTGTCCGCAAGCTTCCAAAAAGCCCATAAAGTTGGCTTTGACCCAATAGGTGCAATAATCGCTAATGAAAATTGCAAAGGCATGCGATTCCATGCATGGTTCCCTGTTTTCCATGACCCTGTTGCTGTTAAAATAGCAGGCGGTAAGGAAGCAGCAGGACAAAAAGCAGTAAAACCCAAAGGCTGGATAGAGGGCATTATTGACTGGGCCATTGATTTTTTCACAGAAACTGATTATGATTATGCAAGCCCAAACTTTGCTGATCCGGCTAATGCAAAGGTGGTTGATTATGAGCTAGCGCTACTATCAGATATAATTGAAAAGTATCCTACTTTAGCAGGAGTTAATCTTGATTATATAAGATACGCAGAAGACTGGGATGAGAAGCAGCCTGGGGTTAAGGATGGAAGGCTAGCAGGTTCTAATTGGATAGTTGATCCACAGGCAGTCACCGATTTTGTCAAAAAAGCAAGAGAAGCAATAAAAGGAAAAAATGATAGACTGGTTTTATCAGGCGATATCATGTGGAACCCGCTAACACGTATAAGTGTTAGCCAGGAAAATGCAATTCCAGAATTTGACGTGATTGTCCCTATGATGTATAGCGGCATGTTCGGAATCCCGACTGGAATAGCCGGACAGATAGCCATTGCAGCAAACACTGCTGAATTAAGACTCCTGAATCAGGACGGACTTATTGTCCCATTGTTAAGGGGATGGTCCCTTACAGGAGAACCTGCAGACATATTCAAAGCCGGATTAAGAGACGAACTCGGGGTAGTCAGATTCCTAGCAATAAGCGGATACGGCATATTTACTTATGAGAGCATGCTGAAAGATGCGACAAGGAAAAACGCTGAAGAAAAAACAGATGAACAAAAAAGAGAAGAAGATAATAAGTTTAAGCGAGATAGAGAACTTGCAGGAATTAGAAGTGGCATAAAATATTAATGCATGTACCCAATAGGGAACATCTAGATGCTATAGGTGCTAATTACCAGTTTCAACATCAGTAACTTTACCCATGCAATATTCGCGATCAACAACCAGCTTATTGCACAGCTCTAAGGACTGGGTTAGATTAACTTTAGCACGATAAGTAGCAATATCAGTTATGCAATAGCCGTAGTAATCAGTATTTTCAGAATTTTTTATTCTGTCACATGTGGCTATAGCATCCTCAATTTTTTGGTTTGAGGCAACCAATGCAATCTGATACCTACACTGATTTTTTAAATACGCAAAATCATTTCCGCTGTTTATATGCTCGCAAAATTCGAGAGCTTTAGAATAATTATAATCGCGGACTTGGTAGGCTATTTCATAATAACAGTAATTGACGATCGTACCTTCATTATTGCACCTATTAATATCTGAAATAAAACATCCGTAAGATTCTTCGGAAGTGAGATTTAGGCCATAGCAACTCTCAAATTGTGATTTTGTGGCATACGAGGCTATGCCGCTATCTTCACTAAAGGCATAAGGACGGGTGTTAAACGGTAGATCGCAGCCATTCGCATTATCTGTATACCCTAAGACTATTGTAAAATTATCAAAAACATAGACTAGCAAGTCTCCATTATAATACATTTTACCCTTTTCAGCAATATTGTTCTGACAACCCACCTGACCAAAATAAGCGAGGTTTGAATCAGGTCTCAAAAAGTTTAAATTAGAAAGTTCTTCTGTTTGAGAAAAATTACCTGAGAGTAAGATGTACTCCGTCATTGAACAAGGCCCTCTTCTGCAATCTTCGCTAT
>CAZBWC010000115.1:0-3717 GCA_964495395.1 Microcaldota archaeon | reverse complement strand
GGTTGGTGCAGGGCTTGCAGGTGCAATTGCCGCACTCTTATGCGGGAGTGTGACAGGTGTAGTCTCATTGGTAGGATGACGTACTGGCATGATGCCCTCTATCGGTTTGGGTGATGCAGGTTCTGGTTTTGGTGCTGCTATGGTAGGTGTTTATGTCATCGGCATGATAATAGGCCTTGTTCTCACTACGGTAACCAACTTCGTTGTTGGCCTGGTAGGCGGCTTCGTTGCACAGCAGATGAAGTAATTTTTTTTATTTTTTCTTCTTTTTATGCTACTACACATAGTTGGCGGCGGTCCTGCAGGCAGCATTGCCGCCATTTCAGCATTGCGCAACGGTTATGGCGCAGTGATTTCAGAGGAGCACGAGAGTGCCGGAGTGCCTATTCACTGCTCAGGCTTGTTTTCCAAGGATGGCCTTGAACGGCTGTCAGGGTATGCTGATTACCGCCAGCTTGTCATAAATCCTATCCACGGTGCGATAGTTGATATTGCAGGCGTGCGCCTTGACATCGAAAAATCCGAGCCAGTGGCATTTGTCTGTAATCGTGCAGGGCTTGACCAGAAGCTTATTGAAAATGCAGTTTCAGAAGGTGCAAAGGCCGAGTATGGCAAGAAAATCGGCAACACGTTTCTTTCTGATTATATAATTGGTGCAGACGGCCCCTTTTCATCAGTTGCACGTACTTTTGCCTTTCCAAAAATAACAAAATATGTTTCCGCACTTCAGGCCATACTGCCTTACAGGTGCGAAGACCCCCATCGCGTTGAGGTTTACCTAAGCAATGAAAAATTCCCCGGGTTTTTCGCATGGATAATCCCGCAGAATGAAGAATATGCAGAGTTCGGTGTTGGGGTCGTTCCGCCTCATAATGTTTCAAAGGCATGGGGGGCTTTACTTAAGCTAAAGCAGGTCTCGTTTGCCGGAGTCCCTAAAGGAGCGGCAATTCCCATAAGGGCACGGGCTAAAACAGGCATGGTTCACGGCAAGCATAAAGTGTGCCTCGTTGGCGATGCTGCAGGCCAGACAAAGGCTACAACTGGCGGTGGGGTAATATTCGGCGGCCAATGCGCAATGCTCGCAGGCATGCACGCCTCTGATCCTGCAAAATACGAATCTTCCTGGCGCTCGAAGCACGGTATGGATCTATGGGTGCATAGCATGTTACAGTCTCAGCTTGAGAAGCAGTCTGACAATGGCTTGCGCTCAATTGCGACCTCACTAAAGAATTTTGAATTCGACAAATATCTCTCAGAGCACGGCCACATGGATCGGCCCACGAACATGCTTAACGCTCGTCTGGTTTCGCATTTTGTTAAGGCTGCTCTGGGTTAGGCCCGTACCTGTGCGAGGAAATCTTCAAAACGTTTAGCGCCTTCTATTAATTCTTCAGCAGGCGAAAGGAAAACCGCCCTGAACCACATATGCTCCTGGTCGTTAGCGCTTATTCTAGAGAATCCGCTTCCAGGCAGCATATACACGGCCTGCTGCTCTGCCAGGGCTCTTACTAGTGCAACGTCATTTTCGAACCGAAGCCCCTTTCTTTCGAGCCCAAACCAAAGGTAAAACCCTGCTTCAGGATTTATGATTTTTACCCCTTCTATTCTACTTAGGCCCTCAACAAAAGCTGCCAAGCGTAACTGCACTTCGTGCATCATCGGTTCTATGTGTGCAGTGCCACCTTCCAGCGCTGCGATGGCGGCAAGCTGCCCTGGGAAGCTCGCGCTTAGCCTGGTCGCGGATAACCTGAACAACGCATCCCTGAGTTGTGCTAGCTTATCGTCGACATTATAAAACCCTAACCAGCCGACCTTATCGCCGCACATTACATATTCCTTGGAAAAGCTCCCTATCTGCAGTATCGGCACTTCAGTGGTGAGGTCCTTTATGCGCAGAGGCCTTTTGCCGAAGGTGAGTGCATTATACACTTCGTCTGCGGCAATAATCAGCCTGTGCCTTTTTGCAATGTCGATAATCAGTCTCAGTTCGTCTTCGTAATACACTCTTCCGGTCGGGTTGCTTGGGTTTACGACTAATATGGCAACTGTATCATCATGAATATTTGCTTCAATCTCTGCTGCATCCAGCCTTTCCAATGCCTGGTAAAAGTCCAGACGCCTGCCATTGTAAAGCATCTGCTCAAGATATGGTGGAAAAGTCGGGTCAGGCATCGCCATTTCCCCGGCCAATGCAAAAGCCAGCTGTGCTATGCCCTCGCTTGCACTCATTGTTATTGCCAAATCGGTTTCAGGCAGCCCTTCTATTCTGGCCAAAAGTTCAAGCAGCTTCTGGACTCCTCTTGGCGGGGCATATTGGCCATTATATGCTAATAATCCGCCATCATTAGTTCGGACTACTCCCTGTCGGGCCTCTCTTATATGCCCTGGAGTCGAAAATGCTTTCGGGTCTACTCTTGCAGGGTCGCCTAATGTAAGATTGATTATCCTTTTCCCGCTCGGATGAAATGGTGGAGGCGGAATTACTGTTGGCCTGGGGGCATCTAGAATGCTTCTTCGGGCTATGCTTTTCATAAGAATTCAGAATATTCATTGCGGCGTAATATTTATATTCTCCTTGATTCGCAACAAATTATCCCAGCTTTTATCCCAGTTGCAGCATATTGTTTACTGCGCCTGCAGTTTCCTGCTTTAGTATCCTGTTCATGGCTCTTATGGCATTGCCGGCAGCTTCCATATCGTTTCTATCTTCACATTCTTTGTATGTGCTATAGCTGGATGCGAAATCGTTATTGGTGCTTCTCAGATGTCCTACTATAACTTGTGACATCCTCTTCTTAACGCCCATTTTCTGTGTAAGGTAAAACACATTATCAGCCAGGTCTGCCTTCTCAGCCTTACTCTCAGCCTGTGCCAGAAGGCTAACCAGTTTCGGTGCCTCTGCCTTAAGGTCTGCCTTGCCTTTGCTTTTTTCTATTTTTTCCAAAATATCGACTGCCTGTAATAGTGTCGTTCTTATCTCTGCCAAAACCTTTTCCTTGTCAATCTGCTCTTGCACCATATTATTACCTTTTTAAAATATATTCTGTTTGTTTATTAAAATTGTATGTTCGGCACGTCTGGAATCAGAGGCCTTTACGGCAAGGATGTTAATGAGGCCCTGGCAACTAAGGTTGCTTATGCCTTTGCTGATGTTGCAGTTGCAGTCGGCAGGGATACCCGTAGCAGCGGCCTTTCAATGGCTCAGGCAACATTTTCGGGCATAACCTCGCATGGCAATGATGCGATAAACCTGGGCATAGTGCCAACGCCTACCGTAGCATTGGCAACCATGAAGCACAAGTGCAAGGGCATAATGATAACCGCCAGCCATAATCCCGAGGAATACCAGGGATTAAAGCTTCTGGAAGCAGGAAGGGAAATTACAAAACAGCAGGAGAAGGAATTCGAGAAGCTTTTGAAAATATCCGGTAGCGATGCAGGATATGGAGCAGGAACAGTTCTTGAAGATAGCAGCATAGTCGCTGATCACATCTCGCTTGTCAAAACCCTTATTGATGAAAACGAAGTCCGCAAAAAAAACCCCAAGGTTATTGTTGACTGCAACGGGGCTGGGGCAACTGTCACTCCGTACATGCTGCATGCTATCGGCTGCAAAACAATAAGCATGAATGCTGAGCTTTCTGGATTTAACCGCCTTCTTGAACCGAATGCAGCAAACCTTGTTATCACCAGCGAATTCGTGCGCGCTACGAACGC
>CAZBWC010000114.1:405-3754 GCA_964495395.1 Microcaldota archaeon | reverse complement strand
AGGTGGCAGGATGGTTTTTGCGGTTTTGCGCGATCATACGGGCATAATGCAGGTGACTATCAAGCAAGATGCTGTAGATGAAAAAAGCTTCAAAGACGCTTCAGAAGCATATGTTGAAAGCTCCATAATAGTTAGGGGTAAAGTGAAAAAAGATGAACGCGCACCTGGAGGGTATGAGATTGCGTGTACAGCATTTGAAACGCACTACAGAGGCGAACCGTTCCCTGTTGCAAAGGATTTGAGCGAGGAATATCTGCTTGATATAAGGCACTTGTGGCTAAGGAGCCAGAAGCTCACCAGGATATTGAAGATAAGAAGCACAATGGTTCAGGCGATACACGAATTCTTCCAGAAACGAGGCTACACCTTGTTTGATCCGCCAATTCTGACTCCGAATGCATGCGAAGGTAACATGACTTTGTTTGAAGTGGATTATTTCGGCAAAAAACTTTATCTGAGCCAGAGCTGGCAGCTATATGCAGAAGCAGCTATTTTTGCACTCGGAAAAATCTATGATGTTTCACCGACTTTCCGCGCAGAAAAAAGCAGGACTGCCAGACACCTGGCAGAATTCTGGATGGCGGAAATGGAAGCAGCATGGATGGAGCTTGACGAAGTTACGCAGGTTGCAAAGGACGAGGTAAAATTTTTAGTGGAAAGAGTGCTTGAAAAGCACGAAGAGGATTTGAAATTCTTAGGCAGGGATGTTGAAAAGCTGAAAAAGGCAGTCGCACAGCCATTCCCCACTATTACGTATACTGAAGCACTGAAAATACTAAAGGAAAAGGAAGGCATGGAGATAGAATGGGGAAATGATTTGCGTACAGCAGAGGAAGAAAAATTAATGATGCATTTTGATATGCCAATAGTAGTAACCAATTACCCGGTTGAAATAATGGCATTTTACAAGCCCCGCGACCCGAAAGACACGAAAACCGCATTGTGCTTTGACATGCTTGCACCCGAGGGGTATGGTGAAATTGTAGGCGGTTCGCAGAGAAGCACCGACATGAAGGATATAGAAGAGCGCATAGTAAAAGAAGGCAACAAAATCGAAAATTATAAGTGGTATCTGGAACTGCGCAAATATGGCAGTGTCCCACACAGTGGCTATGGTGTCGGAGTTGAGCGCATGCTCAGATGGATATGCGGGCTTGAGAGCATCAGGGACACGATTGCTTTCCCAAGAACAATAGCCAGGTGGTATCCGTGATTGAAATAAGGGAACTGAAAAAAAGCGATACTTCAAAGCCGTTTCTGGAGTTCATTAATGAGCTCATAGCAGAAAACGTTTACATACAAATAGACAAAAAGGTTACGCCAAAAGAAGAGCAGGAATGGCCAAGGGATATGAAAAAAAAGGTAAATGCAGATGAAGCTATTTGGCTAGGTGCATGGGAAGGAAAAAAACTAGTTGCGTCTACGCAATCCAGAAGAGGGCTTTGGAACGAAAGAAATAATGCAGGCTTGGGCATTGCGGTATTGAATGATTATCGCCGCAGAGGATTAGGTGAAAAACTTCTTAGAACGCTTATCAAAGTAACAAAGAAAAAGTTCAGTCCAAAAAATATTTATTTGTCTGTGGCTGCACCAAACAAGCCAGCGCAGTCATTATATAGAAAATTAGGATTCAAAAAATTGGCAACGTTTCCCAGTTGGGCTAAAAAGAACGGCAAGTATTTTGATGTCGACTACATGATATTGAAAGCGGATTTCAAGTGAAACCATGAATAAAGAACAAATCAAAAAACTTTATGTGATGCAAGTGCAGGAAAACGGAATAAGCAAAGACAGCTACTGCACCCTTAATGAAGATGAGAAAGGCCTGCTCGAGCTAAGGGAAAGCAGATACTGCCTCAAAACAGAAAACCGAAAACAGCTGCGTGTAATCATGACAGGCGGAGCATTTGACATTATACACATGGGCCATCTTTATACCCTTACTGAGGCAAAGAAAAAAGGCGACCTGCTTGTAGTAGTAGTAGCAACAGACCAGGTAATAAAAAACAAGAAAGGCAAGCTCGTCCATTCCCAGCAATACCGCGCAAAGATGGTTGAATTCCTGAAGCCTGTTGACCTTGCCCTTTTAGGTATTGAAAAGCCGGAAAAAACCATGGAGCGCGTAAAACCGGATGTTATCGTTTATGGCTATGACCAAACTGCCTTCTTACAGCCCGATGGAGTAGAGATAGTGCAACTGAAGGAGCACATGGAACCCGAAAAGTTCAAGACCAGCAGGATAATCAGGGAGCTTGGATTATGATTTGCCTAGCTGTGAAGTTCGCAACTCACGAAGCCTCTGATACATTAAAACATTTGCCACTATCCCTGGCATGAATCCCCTTTCTATTGAAAAGCTTTCATCATTTCCGTGATAATGGTCGCCTGGGCTATTATAGGCATTGAAAACAACAGGAACACCGAGAATAGTCTGGTAGTACATGGCAATCGGTTCAGTGCCGCCGCAACCTGCAAAGTCAACCTGCTCAACACCAAAAGCCTCGCTCATGCTAAGTGCAACAGCATCGAATTCGGATCCAGAAACATCTGTGCTGAAGGGGTATGCAAAATGGCTTGGTTTAATAGCCAAAGTGCTTGCATCCAGATGCGTTTCAGCAGCCAGGCGCCTGAAAACTTCGGTACTGAACAATTCAAAAATGTGCTGCGGATCCTGGTCAGCAACCAATCGCATTGTAACGTATGCCTGTGCACCCGTGGTTAGTTTATTTACGTGTGGAATTGCTTCACCACTGGAATCAAGCACCGTATGAACCTGATATGTCGGTTGCGCCCACATGGCTTCCTGTGCAGAGCACCCATCCAGGGTTACAATGCGGCCAAGGCCGTTGGTCTGTATAAAATGGCTGACGTCAAATGGCATTTCTATAAGGCGTGCGATTCCAGGGTCAGTAACAGGCCGCACTGCATCGTAAAAACCAGGAATTTCTACGCGCATCGTCCTCAGATTTTTTAATGCAAGTATGCGTGACAACACATCAACAGCGCTATAGGTTAAACTGTCACCTGAATGAGGGTCATTGACACCAAATTTAAGTTTAACATCTGCACCCACAAGTCCACGCGCCATGGTCGTTATGACCGGCACTCCAGGGCGGCCTGGAGCAGAATCTGTCAATATGATAAGGTCGCATTTCAGCAAATCCTTATGCGCTTTAACGAATTTATCCATGTTAGGGCTTCCGATTTCCTCGCCACCTTCTATAAGTAATTTCAGATTAACCATAAGTGGTAACCCCATGTCGCGTATCATCTTTACTGCCATAGCATGTGTCAGCACCTGCCCCCAGTCATCGCTTGTGCCACGCCCAAAGACGCGTGTTTCGCCGCC
>CAZBWC010000114.1:0-395 GCA_964495395.1 Microcaldota archaeon | reverse complement strand
CATGGTTACAAGTTTAGGTTCATGAGGCGAAGTAACTGTCCATTGCCCCTTGGCAGATGGCTGGCCATCGAAATGTCCGCCTACCAAGATAGTTGGAGCGTTTGGCACATCAGCTGCTATCTCCCCATAAACAGCAGGATAACAATCAGGATGAGAAATAACGCGTGCATTAGTTACACCGGCAGCATGCAGATGGTCGCGCACTTTTTCTGCAGTAGGCACCATGTCTGCAGATGATTTGATTTGGCTTACCGCACCATCGAGGATTATGGGAAAAAGATGCTCTTTAACCAGCCCTATCCCAGTAGATTCAACCAACCGTCTTAATCTCCCCGTATCCGCCCTCTGAATAATTTGTGCCATATGTGCCCACCGTTTAATCGTTATAGAATATG
>CAZBWC010000113.1:1185-3812 GCA_964495395.1 Microcaldota archaeon | reverse complement strand
CACTGCCTTCCATTTCACTTCCATAAAAGTGCCTCATGCTCCCATATCTGCGTCTGACAACTCCTGTCTCATCGGGAACGAATTCGGAATACATTGCAGTATGCAACTCCCCTCCTCGCCTGAAGGCCCTTAGCTCTTCTGGGTCGACAAAATTCATAGGCAGCATTCTTCTCGCCATTCTGAGGGATAAGAACTTAATAATGTGGTAGGCAAGAAGGCCTGAACCCAGCTTTATGTCGCCATTAGTATAGTGTGATTTTACCGTGAATCGGGCTGCCGCTTTTTCGATTTCAATATCAGAAACTGTCTGGAGCCTCTCAACCATTCCATTATATCTGGTTCCAGAAGTGATCCTATTTATGGTGGCCTCATCAGTCCTGCACATAGGCTCGCGGCTGCCTCTAACTGGTCCTTTATACGCAATCAACATGTTATAATATATGTATAGATAAGTTAATATACCCTGTTTCTCAGCCAAAAACCCTGAACTTTGCCCATTTTGCAGTATGCGTATAGCCAGCAGCAATTTCCAACAGCCTTATTCTGAACTTTTCGCCAGATGGTGAAATCCAGGTTTTATCGGAATCCTTACAAACCAGCTCTTTGTCTAGCACCGAGCCGTTGCCCAGATACCATATGCTTACGGCAGCGCATGCGCCTCCTGGTTTTGTGCTGTCAAGCACTGCGTCGTCTAAAACAAGCACATACCTGCCGCTGAAAATCAGGCCGTCTGGTATTTTTAGCTCCTGAAGCTCTTCTGTTGTGTTTGTAACATTAGTCTCATTCACACTAAGGTTCATATCATTACATGTTCTCATGTTCGGTATCCACTTTGTTTTCTGTGTGAAATTGCCGCATACTTCCTCATAGGTTTTTCCTTCTGGGATATAATCACACATGCCATATGTCAAGATACATTCGCATGCATTTTCCTCTTCACACGCTATCTGTTCCGGGCTTTTTGTATTGTTTATGGGCTGATTAGTTTCATTGATTTGCTCGGTTATGTTATCCTGGTTAGTGTCAAGACCTTCATTATCTTCAATTACTGGTAGCTCTGGTAATTCTTCAACCTGTGTGCAACCTAAAATAAGCATTAATCCAAAAATAAAAACTATTTTTTCCATAAATGGGATTTTCCAGCAACCTTTTATAAATCATTTAAAAAATAGAAAAAGTTAAAAAAAGAAAAACTATTCACATCTCGGAGTCCATGTTCCTTCAGGTGCAGTAAGCGTTATAGAAGCCAGCTTTCCGTCGAATGTTACGTTCATTTCAACATTCCACGCTGTTTCGATGCCGTCACTTCCGCTAAGCCTTTCCCCGTTGTTTACATGTGCCTGATAACTCAATACGCTCATGTCTGCCCATCTGGATCCGAACGTATATCCTGGTGTGGTTGCCCACACGTGCAATGCAAATGCCGTTCCATCAATTGAGATGTCTTGTGTTTGGCCTGGAGTTAGCATTACGCTGTCTAGCAAGGTTCCTGAGGCATCCTCGATATTTATTATTGCCCTGCCGTCTTCAGTCACATCAGAAAGCCTGATTTTGAGTGCACCCTGATCCATGGATTCGCCCTGTGTGACAACACTGTTCATGCTTTCTCTGGCCAGTGTCATTTGCCTTTCAGTAAGTTGTGTAACCAGCCATTCCCCGTCCATGAACGCTATTTTAACACGGTGTCGGGCAGTTGCGCTTTCGCCTTCACCTTCGCATTCAGCATAATCTGCGCTATCAACTGGCCCAGGCACAGTGCAAATAGGCAGGCCTGGCTCAAACTCCACCCTATAAACATCTCTTCCGTCTGCAAGAGTGCCTGTTGTTATTCGTTCAGCATATTCAGTGCCTGCTTCCTCATCGCCAATTACTGCGCCTGCTATGAAGCTTCCGCTGCATTCTGATGGATTGGTCTCATTAACATACCCCACCACTTCCCTATCTGTTGCCAGTTCTGCGGAGTTTGCTGAAAAATCAACTGCGGCATTGACAGAGCAAACTGCGAAAATAAGCAATACTTCTTCGCCGTTTCGTATTTCATAAGTATTGTCCGTATCAACAACAAATTCCCTTACGGTATCGCCTGTACGTTGATCAGCAATTCTCAATATCGCTTCATTTTCAGAAGTTGCGCCTGCGTAAACTAAAGCATGATTTTCACTCAGAACTACGCCTTCATTCTGGTTTAGCATAGTTCTTGTTTCACTCAAATCTACCGTTCCACTGGAACCGCACAAGGATACTGCAGGTTCAGTTACTGGTGCCTCTACCGTTACATTGACTTCCGGAGTTTCATGTTCAGGCACATTTACGGTCACGTTTGGTGCAGGCTGCTCAGGAAGATTAATCGTTATGTTAGCCGGCTCAGTTCCGCACGCTCCTGCCAGCATAAGGCTTGCTGCCTTGACTGCCTTTGCCAAAGCATTCGTTCTTGATATTCTCGACATTCTATAAAGCCTGCTTACCATTAATAATCACCTACAATCTTTTTGTTTAGAAATGTTTAAAAATGTACTATCGTGTTTTTATTCATGTTACTTAACAACCACTGTCTTGATATTGCAAAACTCATGCAGTCCGAATTCAGAAAGCTCACGGCCTAAGCCTGATTTTTTCGTGCCTCCAAA
>CAZBWC010000113.1:0-1175 GCA_964495395.1 Microcaldota archaeon | reverse complement strand
TTAATGCTGTTTACAAAAACCATTCCTGCATCTATACGCCTGGCCATATTTTCAGCTTTTTCAGTATTTTTGCTCCAGATGCTTGCACCCAGGCCGAATTCGGTATTGTTTGCAACCACAACCATTTCCTCTTCATCATCGCATACCACGAGCATCGCTATTGGGCCGAATATCTCTTCTTGCAATATTGCAGCGCCTTTAGGCAGTTCAACTATTGTTGGCTCAAGGAAATAGCCTTTTTTGCCGATGCGCTTACCGCCAATCAGGATTTTTCCGCCCTGCTCTACGGCTCGCTTGAGCTGGACTTCTATCTCTTCCATCACATCCTTTCTTGCCAGAGGCCCCACATCAGTGCTATCAAGCATAGGGTTTCCTGTTTTTTGCATTTTTACAAGCTCAACAAATCTTGCCTTGAACTTGCCTGCAATGTCCTTATGTACTATGAATCTTTTCGATGCAATGCAGCTCTGGCCTGTATTCTGGAACCTGCCGCTTATGGCTGCGGGTCCGGCTATATCCAGGTCTGCATCAGGCAGAACAATAAAAGGGTCGCTGCCACCGAGTTCAAGCACCAGCTTTTTTATATTCCTTCCAGCTGCTGCACCGACTTTTTTGCCTGCTTCAGTGCTTCCTGTCAACGATATGCCGTCAACTAAATCTGCATCAACAAGCCTTTCAGCAACGCTGCCGCTCATAATGAGATTTTTGAAAACATAGTCTGGATATCCTGCCTCCATAAACAGCATTTCCAGCTCGATAGCGCATTGAGGTACATTGCTTGCATGCTTTAGCACAACTGAGTTGCCTGCTGTGATCGCAGGAACAGCGAACCGTATGACCTGCCAAAAAGGGTAATTCCAGGGCATTATGCCCATTACTACTCCCAAAGGCTGGAATGCAACATAGCTTTTGCCATTATCAGTTTTCACTTGCTTGTCAGCAAGCATTTTTTCAGCATTCTCATAATAGTATTCGCAAACCCAGGCGCATTTTTCCGCCTCTGCAACAGCCTGCTTAATCGGCTTGCCCATTTCACGGGTCATTATTTCGCCGTATTTTCTTGCATTAGCTTTTAGCAGTTCGCCAAGTTTTTTCAATGGCTCCAGGCGCTGTTGCAATGGCGTAAATTCCCATTTTTCAAATGCTTTCCTGCTTTTTTTCAGCTCTGCTTCTGC
>CAZBWC010000112.1:0-3885 GCA_964495395.1 Microcaldota archaeon | reverse complement strand
ATGCCTTGTCTGAGCAGATTGAACAGAAAGCCAGCGAGGGGACGCCTATTGATTTTCAGAGAATGTCAGTGGCAGGCTCATTTATGACTCCTGAAATAATCACTGAAATAAAGGCTCATATACAGGATAAGATGCGCGAATATTATGATTATTACAAGGCTGGCTTTCTCATTGATATATTTATACATGTGGCAACGCACGGCAATGCCGTCCTAAAGGCAGGCCGTCAACGCTCCACTCGAAGCTATCACGATATCGAAGTTCTGGACGCTCCGTTCAACTGCGGAATGGCGCATGCGCAGGACGTGGCACTAGAAATAGAGGAGATGCTGCTCAGTAAGAAAGCGGTGCTGGAACACGGTACTAAGGGCAAGCGTACCCAATTAAGGATAGAAACCGAGCAGGACATCGAACTCCTGATGAAACAGGCCTATGGGCACGATGGTACTATAGCAGGTAACTGGGTAAAAAGCATCGTAAACATAAGAACTCACGCATACGAACAGAAGAAAATACTCCGCCGTGCTCTTGATTCTGAGCCTTCTTTTGAAAATCTGGGAATAATGATAACTGCCGGAGTTAAAAATTACCGCACCAACGAATATTTTAGGGTGGATGGCAACACTAATCTAAATACCTTCCTTGACCTGGTCTACGAGACGGTACGCAGCAAAGGGCAGACGCATGACAAGGCACATACTGGAAGGCAGAATCCCGTACTGGGCCTTTTCCACAATTCCTCGATACAACAGGCGCGTGCAGTTGCGGTGAAAAACTTTTTTGGAAGTGAATCGTATTCGGCTGGACAGGTATTCGCAATTGGAAGCATGAACCTTTCAGATTATTTCAAGACATTCGGCCCATACAAGATTGCCGGCTTTTTCTTTGGGGTCAAGCACCTTGGCCTGTTAGAATGGGTGGTGATGGGCAGGACGACTAAGGAAAGCGAAGAAATGCATGAACGCATTATTTCTGATCCTCTTATGGGGTATTTCGTGAAGGAATTCGGGGTAAAACTTATCATTACTAGTGCAGAGGGGCAATCTCTTGAGGGATGACCTTTCTGCCTCTGCTGATTTTCCTGCTTCTTCTAAACCCTAACTTACTATTCCAGAAACTCCACGCTATCCACTATTCCATCTCCGTTCTCGTCAAATCCCTGTACGACCTTTGCGAGCATGCCTGAATCATGTGCATTGCCCTTTTCTATTTCTTCCATGTGCTCTACCATTGCGAGCACTGCTGCACGCGTGCCATGGTATTTCAGCCCTCCTGCAAACAGCACCTTTGCTTGTTTGTTGAACGGGTTATTAAACAGCTGGACTATGCCGACGTTGTCGCTATAGCTTTTTTTCGAAAGGGTGCTGTAAGCATGAAAGCTTTTCTGGTCGAACTTTATCGGCATGCTGTTATTTACTTCGCCTATCAATGTATTGACCTTCGGGCCTCCGACCAAAACGAGATTCTGCTCCATATCTGCTTGCCTGCATTCAGTGTCCAGAAGATAAAGCGGGAATGAAAATGCTGCATACCTGCCAAGGAGCATTGCCAGTTCTATGGTGCATAGTTCGCTGCCTCGTGCCTTGTATCTTCCGTGAGGGTCAGGTGAGCCAACAACTATCTTGCCGTTGAACGAGCCGTTATCCACAAAATGCCCGAATAGCTTCGGTATCTTTGCCTGCTCTATTGCAGAATCCTTCCAGCCTTCGTTGTTTATCACTACTGCAAAGCCATTGGCAGTGCATTTATACCTCTTTGCCACACCGCCATGCTGTTCATGATACTCTAGAAATTTGACAAACCCTGCCTTCTCAAGCAGCCTTATATGGTAATACATATTCTGTATAGGCATGCTCATGCTTCGTGCTATCTCTGCAGGGTACATTGCATCTTTTGACAGCATTTTGAGTATTTCCAGCCTTTCGCCTGAGAGTACACCTAATGCTTCTGAGTCCAGCTGTACGCATCCCAATACCTTTCCATCATTATTAACTAGCTTCATGCCCTGCCTTTGAACTACTATTAAATTTTTTATATATGTATTAAAAATTTTTTTATAAAACAATTAAAAAGGCTTTGCTTCATCATCTGTTCCTATGTGTGGCATTATTGGAGTCCTTTCCAGCTCAAATCAGGACCTATCTGAGGCAATAAGTTCGTTAAAAAAACTCGAATACAGGGGCTATGACAGCTGGGGCTATGCCGTTTCTGATAAAGGCACTATAAAATCAATGAGGCAAGTTGGCCGTGTAAGCGGCAGCCATAATTTCAACTCTTCAATAGCTATATTGCATACCCGCTGGGCAACACACGGTGGGGTTACTGAGGCAAATGCCCACCCCCATACTGACTGTAAGGATAAAATCGCCATTGTTCATAATGGTATAATAGAAAATTACCTTGAGCTTCGCGAACAGCTGATAAACGACGGGCATACGTTTAAGTCTCAGACAGACAGCGAAGTCGTTGCCCATTTGTTTGAAAATGCTGAAGGCTCATTATTTGAAAGGGCAAAAGCGGTTGCCCCAATACTCCGTGGTTCATTTGCCCTTGTTATTATGAATGCTGCTGATGATAGCGAGCTTGTTGCAATAAAAAACGAGAGCCCTCTGGTTGTGGGTATTGCTGCAAACAAAGTTATTTTTGCCAGCGACCCATTGGCATTCCTAGACAAAACAAACAAGGCGGTATTTCTTGAAGAAGGGGATATCGTATTTGCCAAAAAGGCTGGCAGTGCATTATCAACAGAATTTTTCAATTATCTTTCCAATGTACCTGTCCAAAGGACAACTTCAAGCCTTGACTGGAAATCGCAAAATGCCGAACTGGGAACTTACCCTCACTATATGCTGAAGGAAATAATGGAACAACCTGCTGCGCTGAGACAGGGGCTAAATACTGTTGCTGCAGAGAAGTTTGCCGAAAAAATTCGCGGAAGGCGAGTCATGGCAATTGCATGCGGAACTGCAAGGCATTCTGCAGTTATCGGAAAGCATATTCTCAACAAGCTTGCCGGGTTCCCAATGGAAGTCATGATGGCGCATGAGTTCGTATATTTCGTTGATGAGCTTGATCCGAACGTTATAATCCTGGCAGTTTCCCAGAGCGGCGAAACGGCAGACGTAATGGAATGCGTACGCAAAGCAAAGAAACGCGGGATGCAGGTAATCAGCATAGTTAATGTGCCTTCAAGCACCCTTGCAAGGCAGAGCGAGCTGGTTTTCTATACCAACTGCGGGCCCGAAATTGCTGTCGCATCAACAAAGGCATTCAGCAACCAGGTGCTTGCATTTTATATGATTGGTCTTGCGCTTGCCGGTAAATTGGAAAAGCAAAAAATCGGGCAGATAATAGGCCTGCTAGAAAGCAAGCTCTCCTATTTTGACATCAAGGCGCGCGAAATTGCAGGCTATATCAAGAACAAACAGCATGTTTACATGCTTGGCAAGGGAGTTAATTTTCCCATTGCCCTGGAAGGTGCGCTGAAGCTGAAAGAAGTAAGCTACATACACGCAGAGGGTATGCCTTCTGGTGAGCTGAAGCACGGCACTCTTGCACTTGTGGAGCAGGGTACTCCTGTTGTGCTTTTGTGCCCGTCAGATTATACTTATCATGACAGCATAAGCAATGGGCTTGAGACAAAGGCCAGGGGCGCATATCTAATTGGCATAAGCGACAAGCCCCATCCTGGATTCAATATATGGGTTCAACTTCCCCATCTTGAAGCTGTGGATAATATCTTCTATCCACTTCTGGAAACAATTCCGCTCCAGCTTATAGCCTATCATACTGCAGTTGCGCTGGGTAGGGATGTTGACAAACCGAGGAATTTGGCTAAGAGCGTTACTGTTAAATGAATCTAACCCGCAACACCCTCAAGCACAG
>CAZBWC010000111.1:0-3974 GCA_964495395.1 Microcaldota archaeon | reverse complement strand
ACGGAATGATAAAAATCGGAGCCCAAGCCCAGAATTCAAATTCCTATCTTGACCAGCATGTAATGCTAATGAATCCGGGTGCTCGTGCTGATGCGAATCCTCAGCTGGAAATCGAAAATAGCGATGTGAAAAGCTCGCATTCTGCATCTGTCGGGCAGGTGAGCGAGGAGCAGATGTTTTATCTTATGGCACGCGGGCTGTCAAAAGAACAGGCGAGGCAGCTTCTTGTTTCCGGGTTTTTGGACTCTGCACTAAGGCACGTTAAGCATAAGCAGTTCCGTGATGTTTTGCAGTCTGAGCTTTCCAAAGTCCAACCTGGTTCACTATTAAAAAGTTAGGTTTGGCTCCACCTTCTATCTTTAAAATACTGATGGTATAAATTAATTTTACACCTTCTAAGTTCTCTCATAGGGAGCGAGCCAAGAGGCGAAAAAGATGAAAAAACTCAGGAAAGAAAATTCCGAATTAGTACAACTCATACGAGACCTCGACAAGGGTCCCCAGCCTATCTGGAAAAGGACGGCTGAATTGCTTGCACGTTCAAGGCGAAACAGGGTTGAGGTAAACCTCAGCAAGCTCGAGCAATACTCGGCTGGCACGTCGCCGATTTTGGTTCCAGGGAAGCTTTTGGGCACAGGCGATCTTTCGAAAAAGCTTATCGTAGCTGCATTCTCATTTAGCGAAGGTGCCAAAAAGGCCATTGAAACTGCTGGCGGCAAGGCAATATCTATCCAGCAGCTTAAGCAGGACAATCTTGAAGGCAAGGGAGTAATATTATTGGTGTGATATTTATGCAGGTTATTGATGGTACTGGTTTGGTTGTAGGTCGTGCTTCATCCCAGATAGCAAAAATGCTTCTGAAAGGTGAGGAAATACATCTCATCAATGCTGAGCAAATGGTCATAGCTGGCAATCCGATATTCATTGTAGACCGCTATAAGATAAGGCGACGCTTGCAAAACAAAGGTACGCCTGAATTTTCTCCAGTATGGCCGAAATTGCCGCATATGCTTGTGCGACGCATTATAAGAGGCATGCTGCCATGGAAGAAGGCAAGCGGCAGGTTAGCTTATAAAAAACTACGCGTTTACGTCAAGAACCCGAAAAATCTTCAGGATGCAAAAACTGTTGATATTGCGAAATTTAATAAGGCCTCTCGTTGCATTACGATGGGCGAGCTATGCAAGCATTTAGGTTTCAGAGGATAATTATGTCGAACGAAGAAAAAACTGAAGACAAGAAGGCCGAAGCACAAGTAGGAGAGCAGCCTAAGCACACTCCCGAGGATGCCGAATCCAAAAAGGCAAAAGTAGCCAAGAAAGTTGCTAAGAAAAAATCTGCCAAGAAAAAGGGCAAGAAAGTGGTCGTTGCAAGAGGCAAGAGAAAGGAGAGCGTTGCTCGTGCAACCATATCGGCAGGCAATGGCTCGGTAAGGGTAAATCGCGCTTCAGTTGATTCAATCTCAAATCGTTACATTCGCGAAATAATCATGGAGCCGCTGCATTATGTCGGTCCAGAAGCAACAAAGCTTTCCATAAGTGTAAGCGTTTATGGTGGCGGAAGCATGGGCCAGGCACAGGCAGTACGCACAGCAATTGCAAAAGGCATTGTTGAGTATCTTGAAGACGACGGACTGAAGCAGAAGTTTTTGGATATCGACCGTTCACTGCTTGTGGAAGACTCACGAAGAGTCGAGCCTAAGAAATACAGGGGCCCTAAGGCACGCGCACGCAGCCAGAAATCTTATAGATGATGGTGAATTGACTATGGAATTTCCAGTAAGATGTTTCACATGCGGTAAAGTAATAGGGGACTTGTACGAGAAGTACCAGACCCTTTTGAAGGAGAAAACTGCTGAAGAGGCACTGGATTTCCTGAATGTTGAGCGTTATTGCTGCAGAAGGATGTTTGTCTCGCATGTTGACATGATAAACGATATTGTCCGCTATTCGCGGGCTTGAGCATCCGTGTAATGCTGCTTTTTAATATTCCCTTTCCTAGCATCTAGCATGGCTAAAATTGCTTTTTTTGAAACGGACAATTATGCCGCTTTACGCCTCAGTAAAATGCTCCCATCGCACAAGCTGGTTTTTTCACCTGCTGTTTTATCAGAAAAAAACGCTTCTCAGTTTTCAGATTGTGATGCAATATCAGTTTTTATCTACTCTCAAATAGGCAGTGCAATTATGGACAAATTGCCCTATCTAAAGCTGATAGTCACGCGCTCTACTGGCTATGACCATATTGACATTTCTGAATGCAAAAAGCGCGGGATATCAGTTTCCAATATACCATCCTATGGTGACCGCACTGTAGCAGAGCATACCTTTGCTTTAATGCTTGCTATCTCGCGCCGTATTGTTGAGTCAGTAGGGCGTACGCGTGAGGGCAATTTTTCCCTGGACGGTTTGAGGGGCTTTGAGCTTCATGGAAAAACGCTCGGCATATTTGGCACAGGCAAAATCGGTTCGCATGTTGCAATGCTCGCAAGTGCATTTGGAATGCACGTAATTGCCTATGACAAATTTCCGAATAAAAAGCTTGAAAAGGAATATGGCCTGAAATACGTGCGCTCACTGGGCGTTCTTTTGAAGAACTCCGACATACTATCTATCCACGCTCCTCTAAATAAGCAAACCCATCATCTCTTCAACAGCAAGACCTTGGCACAGATGAAGAAAGGGGCAATACTGATAAACACCTCCCGCGGTTCGCTTGTCGATACCTCGGCACTGCTTGACTGTCTTGACAGCGGAAGCATAGCCTATGCCTGCCTGGATGTGGTGGAGGACGAGTGCGACGTAAAAGAGGAAATGCAGCTTTTTTCAAGTATTTTTAGGAAATACTATGATCCTAAAGCCTATTCGGTAAACCAGAAGCTGCTCAGGCACAAACGTGTGCTTATTACTCCTCACAATGCTTTCAACTCGGATGAAGCGGTGCAGTCAGTTCTTGCCGTCACCTGCCAAAGCCTGAATTCCTTTTTTGCAGGAAGGAAAATTCCGTTGCTGTGACTATCCTAGCGCTCCTCTTCTGTTTTGTAGAACTGTCTGCCTAAGTTTGCCCTTGGCGACTTTCGCTGCGAAAGCAGCGAACTAAGCACGTCTGAACGAAATGCAAAAGACTAGTGCGGCAGGCGGCAAGAAGTAAGTCCCAGAGCCGCTCATCCTCATGTTTTATATATTCTTTGTTGGTTATTTGATGCTGTATTCTATGCGGTTACTTCCCGCTTAGGATTATGAATAGGTTGCGGGGCCGTGAGGTAACCTGGTATCCTGCAGGCTTGGGGTGTCTGTTATCTGAGTGCGCTTTTTAGGAAAAAGCGCCCAAAAACGCGCTACCTAAAAAGTTTCCAGAAGTTCAAAAGGGTTTTGGAGATATGGTTTTGATGAAACTTTTTCCAAAAGTTTCTGAAAATCTCGGCGGCCCCATTTTATATTCAAAATTGAGGAAGAACAGGTAAGTTTTGGCGGAAGCGGTTTCAATTTGAAACGGCGCTCCTCCCTGCTTTCAAGGCAGGGCTTCCGTGCACCCTGGTAGCAGTTGATCGAATGGCAGTAAAGAATTTGTTGTTAAAGCAGGAAACATATCTGGAAAGCGGTATCCACATAGGTACCAAGCTTCGCTCTCACGATATGAGGCAGTATATCTTCAAGAGGCGGGATGACGGATTATTCATACTCGATTTGAGGAAAATCGACGAAATGCTTCTGAAGGCTGCAAAGCTTCTTGGCAAATTCAAGCCAGAAGACATATTGGTTGTTGCTTCACGTGCCTATTCAGGAACCCCTGCAGCCAAGTTTTCCGAATTGACCGGTATTCCTGTCTTACAGGGCAGATTCGTGCCTGGAACTATGACTAATCTAGCATTTTCCGGTTTCAGGGAGCCTAAACTGATATTCGTTTGCGACCCTAAGGGTGAACGGGAAGCAATCAGCGAAGCTGCAAAGAACAGCGTTCCGATAATTGCATTG
>CAZBWC010000110.1:0-3981 GCA_964495395.1 Microcaldota archaeon | reverse complement strand
CCTTTCCATCCCGCACCATCTGCTGTCCGGCTAACACTGATATTACAGTGCTCTGCTCAGGAACTCCGAAGAATATCGAGGGTATAAACGAAATCAGCGTGTGCGTTGCCAGCAGCACCACGATAGCAAGTGCAAAATCCTGCTCAGGCAGGCCAAAATTCGACAAAATAGATATGGCAGTATTAGAATGCAAGCCCGGAACCAGGCCTGTTATAACACCAAGCAGGAATGCAAGTATGAAGGAAACTATAAGCCCCAGCATGCTAGCCAACCATCATGTTTTTTACCCGGATATGCGGGCCACCATCACTTACCGGAATGCTCTGGCCAAGTTGGCCGCAGAAGCCAGGGCTTGTGCCGAAATCATCAGCAACCAGCTCAACCCCGTTAAGCGTTTCGAGTATATTGCCGCTCAATGTAACATCACGAAGCAAGCGTTCTTTACTGCCGTTCTTCACTTCATAAGCCTCCTCTGCTTTGAACATGAAGGAGCCTGAGAAAATATCAACACTGCCGCCCTGCATCCCTTTTACATAAATAGCATATGGAAGGTCAAAAAGCTCCTGCACCTTGGATTTGCCCGGCTGGAAATAGGTGTTTGCCATGCGGACTATAGGAAAATTGGAGTATGCAGTACCTCTTGCGTGGCCGTTAGGCTCCAGCTTAAGCGCAGCAGCAGTTTCACGCGAATTCAGATAGCCTGTCAAAACCCCGTTCCTGATAAGGCTGACTGGCTCGGCCTTCATACCCTCATCATCATAGGTATAGTGGCCAAAGTCTTCTGCTGCCGGATCGTCGATGATGTTCACCAGGTTGCTGCCTATCTGCTTGCCGAGCTTCTCACGCAAAATTGATTCCCTCTCCAGAATAGAATCTGCTTCAGTCGCATGGCCCAATGCCTCGTGCGAAAAAACACCTGTCATCTCGTTATCTAATATGACCGTAAATCGCCCTGCAGGCGGCTTTGAGGATTTGAGCATCCGCTCTGCTGAATCAGCCGCATGTTCACAGCATTCCACCAGCCGTAGCTTGCCAAAGCCACTTGTCGATGAGGTCGTCTCGTGGCCCTGTTGTATGAGAGTGCCATCACGCGAGATGCAGAGGCATGAAGCATATTCGTGTACCTGCGATTCGAATATTTCAGAGCCTTCCGAATTGTAAAATTCCTTATGGGTTACCGCACCCATGTAATTGATGTTGCGGTTGGCTATGTGCTTCCCTTTAGCATGCTTATAGGCATCCTTAAGCGAGGCAAGTTTTTCTTCGAGCGACAGCTGCCCACCATTTTTTGATACTGTATACTTTACAGCTTTGTAGCCCAAAACAGAGGAATTGCCTTTGCTAAGCTTTGCAAGCGCAGCAGCCTCTTTGAGCAGTTTTGCCGGAGCAACATCCGATGAGCTCGATGCGAATCCCCAGGAGCCGTTTATCAAAACGCGGGCAGATATTCCAAAAACCGAGCCAGACATCGACTTTAGTTCACCGTCCTTTATCGAAATGCGCGTATCCTCGCCTTTCTCAATCCTGAGTTCAGCATATTCATAACCAGACAGCAGCTTGTAAAGTTCGGCCATAGCATCAGCATCGATTTTTCATTCGGTCATTAATTAGGTTTAGCCATTAATTATATTGGTTCGCCATAGCATGCATGGATCCACATTATTTCAGTATGGAATCGAGGTTTTTTGCATGCTCACGAAGAACCGCCTTGCTCTGCCTGTCCTTCATAATGCCGCACAGATAATATGATTTGACAGGCAATAGAACAACAAGGTTTCCTGAAGCCACAAACTCGAATTCTTTCTGCTTGTCGCCAAACCGTTCAAGCATCATGGCTCCTAAATTCGCCATTGAAGACAGCGTCTCTGAAAGCTCTGAGCTTAGGTTGAATTTGGATGACAGCATAGTGCCATCGCTGTTGAATATAGCGGCTTCTATTCCCTTTGACTGCAATGCGGATAGGAAATCCCTGACTCCGGATCCGGATGATTTTTCTTCTTCGACCATTTTAAAACCTCATAGTATAGTTATGCCTGATGAGCCAGTTTTTATTGGGAGTGGCAGCTGAATCCCGGGAAGCCTGAGCTCAAGCAGGCCCTTGCTTTTGTCGCTTATGTGATAGACGGCATCCATATTATGCTCCACCATGTTAAGTAGCTGGCTGTCATGAACGCCTTCCTCGATGATGAATATTGTTGTTGCACCGGCCTTTTTCAAACGTCCGCCAACAACCTGCAGGAATTTCAAAATAGAGTCCTTGGGGTTATAGAGCATGAAGGTTGAGAATGAATAGAAGACAACGCGCATCTTCTTCCCGTCGCTTTCTTTCATCGCCTCGTTTATGGCCAGTGACAGGTCATTAAGGGCGCTTGGGCCTGGAACAAAGAGATTCTTGGTTTCTTCTTCCTCCTGCTTGCCTAGAGTGGAGGAATAGCAATCGATAAACCGCGTATTCGCTGGAAGTTCAACGCCTGCTGAAGAGGATTTTTGCATTATATCATCAGGTGTGGAATCAGCTGTTATCAGATAAGAAGTGTCCCCCGCCTGCCTGGCTGCTAGGAAGTGAAATGCTAGGAGCGCTTTTTCCAATCCTGCCGGACCGACCAGGGCTATACTGGAAGGGTTTGCATACCCGCCTTCCATAATGATATCCAGGTCTGCAATGCCTGTGGTAAGGCAGTTTTTTTTGAATAGGCGACGCGTATCCATGCTAAGAGTTCCCAGATAGCGCTTAAAAAATATATAGGTCGTGGACACGTACACAACGGGCATGGAAATAGAGGCAGTATTTCATAAATTGTGACAACTCCAAACACTAATCCAGCGGCCAAAGGTCGCTACCCCTTCAGCAGAGCTGAAGGAGTGCTGGGCTTCTTGATTGTTTAGAAAAAGGCCTGTAATAAGTATGCCGCCCTTGAGCGGCACTGAGGTTGCTGAAGCGATGTCTCAGGTAAAATTAGTGATTATAGCGCTCCAAATAAATCGGAGCGCTATCTAGCAAACCATTGACGGCAGGGCAGAAAAATCGTGTCAATATTTGACATTGAAGCAATGTCAAACTAAATTTTATTGGTTTGCTATAGTGGGTCGATTCATCTACGGACTGAAGTCCTTAGGTTTCTTGACATTCTATAGGCATCGGATCGCTTTCTCAGAGGGGTGTCAGGAATCCCAGGGAAACTAGAGGGGGTCTGCCCCCTCTGGTTGGCCTTTTAATTCCAATATAATTAAGAATTTGAATAAAGGTACTAAATTATGCCAGAGCAAAACCAGCCGCTCATTGTTGAATTGGAGCAAACCCACCACTGCACGAGCATAGAAGTCTGCAACAAGCTGAAAGACGTTAAAATCAAATGGGTTGCAACCGTAGGGGCTGATGAAAAAACAATCACAAATTTATTTGAAGTGCTGAGTGAGCAGCTGGATGGGATAATCAGGAAAACAAAGGAACATTCTGATGTCAAGGAAGTTAAAATCGTGAGCAGAGGAGATAAAAAGGCTTTGTTCACCATAAGGCAGAACAAGCATCTTGCAACTGCACCATTCCTTGTGAAGACAGGCACGATGTGGATAGCGCCAACGTGGACAGAAGGAGGCGTTGATTATGTCACAATGCTTGCGCCTAATTATAAAAGCCTGAAAAGTTTCATAGACACAGTAAGCGAACATGGCTATCATCTGAAGATAAAATCCAAGAGGTACCTCAAGCCAGATGAGAATGTATCATTAGAGGCATTTCGTACTTCGGGCTTTACCCAGCTGAAAGCGGCAAGCGAGCTTCTAACCGACCGCCAGATGGAGGCGTTCGATTTGGCATGTAGATATGGTTATTATGAAACCCCTAAGCGCATCAGCATTGCCGAGATTGCTGATAAGCTAGGCATAAAGGCAAGTGCATGTGCAGAACTGCTGAGGAAGGCAGAAAGGAAGCTGTTGCCCATACTGAGTGATATTTTGAGAATTATCCGCTAAGTGTCCATG
>CAZBWC010000109.1:2462-3992 GCA_964495395.1 Microcaldota archaeon | reverse complement strand
AAAGGGATTTGGCAACATGCGGGCCTATATCGCCCTGATAATTTGAACGTATGACTTTGTTCCCGCGAAACTCGAATATACGTGACAGCGCTTCCCCGAGGCAGCCTGTACGTACATGGCCTATGTGAACCCCTTTGTAGGGATTGGGATGGAAAAATTCGACCATGATTTTTTTCTTCTCTTTGCCTTTTCCGAATTTCCTGCCTGCTTTGAGAATTTTATCGAGCGTTTCGGCATAGAAATTGCTGCTGAGATAAAAATTCAGGTATGGACCCTTTACCTCCACTTTACCTAAAAGCGCCAGTTTTTTTCGCCCGATGGCATCAGCAAGGTTTTTTTTAATTTTTACAGGGTTTTTCTTTTCCCTTGATGCCAGCTCAAAAGCAAGCCGGCTGCTTACTTCTTCTTTTCCCAAAGAAGTGATATCGGATAACGCTTTTGCCAGCTCATGCTTAGCCTCGCTCAGCATACTCCCTTACCCCACGCATTTTGCAATTCCTCGACATTTTCATTAATTATGATTTCGCCATTAAAGCTCCTGACTATGAAACGCTTGTCGCCCCTTACGCGCCCTGATAAGGCGCAAGGCATGCCATCCATTATGCGCTCAAATTCTGCCTTGTTCTCTTCCTTGACGCTTACAACGAATCTGCCTGGAGTTTCTGAAAAGAGGGCTACGTCTTCTTTCTCAGTTTTCCGGGGCAGGCTTGCCAAATTCATATCCGCACCAAACTGCGAGGCAATGGTGCATTCCGCAAATGCAACAGCAAGCCCGCCATCAGATATATCATGAGCTGAAGCAACCATGCCTTTCTCAATAGCTTCCCCTAGTGCGCGGTATAGCTGGAAGTTCTCTTCTAGGTCGACTTTCGGCTCCTGGTTGCCCTGGCCGTTGAACAGCTTATAATATTCGCTTCCGCCCAGTTCATCAGAAGTTTTACCAAGCACATATATGTAATCCCCTGCAGCCTTGAAGTTGGATGTTAGAGCTTTATGCACGTCGTCTATTTTTGCGATTACGGTGATAAGCAGGGTAGGCAGAATGGAATATTTCTTGTTGTCGGCGTAGTAGTCATTTTTCATGCTGTCTTTTCCAGAAACAAGGGGTATTTTATAGCCGGTTGATGCCTCATAAACCCCTAGGCATGCCCTTACGAGCTGCGCAAGCTTATATTCACCATCAGGATTCTTGTCCGATTTAATAGGGTCAGGCCATGAGAAATTGTCAAGGGCAGCCATATATCCAATTCTGCCCCCTGCAGCCAGTGCATTTCGCACCGCCTCATCAAATGCCAGCATGGCCATATTGTAGCTATCCTGCACGATTCGCGGACAGATACCGTGTGCTATCACAATGCCCTCGGCACCCGCAAGGTCTGCGCGTATGATACCCGCATCATTTATTCCGCCACCCACCGGCTTTATCACTGTTTTGCCCTTGACTTCGTGGTCATATTGCCTGATGACGCATTCCTTTCAGGCTACGTTCGGGCTTGCGAGCAGCGCCTTGCGTACCCCTGCCGGATTGCC
>CAZBWC010000109.1:0-2452 GCA_964495395.1 Microcaldota archaeon | reverse complement strand
AAGTTCTGGTTCCTTGAAAGTTTTTCTTTCCCAGGTTGCCTTAAGTTTCATTTTTGGCAGGCCTTCATGTAGGAAGTCCATATCCAGATAAGCCACAGTCTTGTTCTTGTAAGAGCAATGGAAATATCCGCTATCAGTAAATTTGCCAACAATAGTAACTTCTACATCATGCTTCTGTGCAAGCTTTTCAAGAGCTTCCATTTTGTCAGGTTGAACCGCAAGCGTCATACGCTCCTGAGATTCAGATAAGAGAATTTCCCACGGCTTAAGGCCAGGGTATTTCAACGGGCAGTTATACAGGTATACTTCGCACCCGCCACTTATGCGTGCAAGCTCGCCTATACTTGAGGAAAGGCCGCCTGCGCCGTTATCGGTTATTGCCTCGTACAGGCCACTGTGCTGAGCTTCAAGTACGAAATCCATTGCCTTCTTCTGGGTTATAGGGTCCCCTATCTGCACAACACTTTGAGGGACATGCTCATCTATATGCTGGGAGGAAAACGTTGCTCCATGTATGCCGTCTTTTCCGATTTTTCCGCCTACCATTACGACAAGGTAGCCTGGTTCAATTCTTTTTTCAGAAGTTTTCCTGCCATTTATCTGGGATGGCATTATGCCAACAGTGCCACAATAGACCAGCGGCCGTGCGGCAAATTCTTTTTCAAAAGTTATTGAACCGTTGATCGTAGGTATGCCGGTTTTATTGCCCGCGTGCTCGATGCCTTTTACGACACCTTCAAAAATCCGTTCAGGCTTCAGGACCCCGCGCGGCAAATCTTTCTGGCCCGGATAACCGAAGCACAGGATATCAATGTTTGCTATTGGCATAGCGCCAAGCCCGGTCCCTATTATATCCCTCTGCACACCTAAAACTCCGGTAAGCGCACCGCCATATGGATCAAGTGCTGATGGAGCATTATGCGTTTCAACCTTGACAGCAATGTCATACTCGTGGTTTAGCTTTATTATGCCGCCATTGTCGCTGAACACGCTCACTATGTAGGGCTTCTTGATTGCCTCAGTTGCACCTTTTATGAAGACCGAGAACAGGCTGCTAATCTGGTGCTTTTCACCGTCCTCGCTATAATCTATTTCAGCATTGAATATCTTGTGCTTGCAGTGCTCGCTCCATGTCTGCGCAATAGCCTCCAATTCAACGTCAGTAAGCGATTCACCAAGGCCATAAACTTTCCTTGCCTCAATTGTTTTTGCATCCCCGATATATTTGGCAATTGCCTCAAGCTCATCGTGATTAAGCCCGAGCAGCCGTCGTTCGACCATTTTTTTGGTACTAGGCTTTTCCGGGTCAATCGGAATGCGCTCTACTTTAGGGTCTTCCAATATCAGGACTTTGGGAATATAGGGGCTCGACTGCTTTGAAGGCTGGTATATTATGCACGTTTCTATGAGTTCATTGTGCAGGCTTGCTGCGATTTTCCTGCAGACTGAATCATTAAGCTGGCCTTCTAGTGCATACATGCGCGAATAGTAAACTGGTGGTTTTTTTCCTATGGAATCAAAGACCGCGCTCTCAGCGCTTTTGCCCACGTTATCAGTAACTCCAGGAAGAAAGCCTATTTCCAGCCTCCATAGGCCCTGATAGGCAGAGCTGTTATACAACGGCACCTGAATCACACTATCACTAAATGTTTCAGCTCCGAGTTTTTTCAGTTCTTCTTCACTTATTTCAGCATCGATATTATAAACATCGACAAACATGCACCGCTTGAGCTTTATGCCCGTATCCCTTTCGATACCTTTGAGGGCTGCACTACCCGCAACATCTGCTGCACCCTCTTTAGTGATAATCTCTATGCGCACTGCCATTTTTCTCCCAGTTCCATTTCAAGGTCAGAATTTTTAACTTTGTTGCTTAGGGATGATGTTCTTAAGCTTGATCTTCCCTGCCGGAAGAACAGACACAAGCTCCTCCGAATCACAGCCAAGCAATTTTGCCAGCTGTTTGGCGACACTGCCTTTGTCTTTGCCACTCGGAGATGCAGTAAGGCTCAGGGTGTTGGCAAGCCGGTTGCTTAGTTCTGGAAGAATTTCAACCCCACGTTCGCCTTTGCCTACCTTGAGGCCCAATGGCATGCTTTTGAACCATTGCCTACTGCCGCTTATAGCAAAACCGCCTGCACCGACATAACCGCCAGTTGCATGCTTGCCGAGCTGTTCCTTTTTTACTGCATAGGTGTCAACAGAGGCATTGCCATTTTTCCACGCATTTGAGAAGCTTGCAGCGAATTGGGCAGCTTCCTTTAGCTCCTGCTCACCTGCATTTTTACCCTCTTTCAGTATTACCGCACTTCCGCCTTGTATGTCTGCATGAAAAAACAAATCTGCGTCTTCCATATGCTTTGCGAAAATCAGGTCATTTTGCTTTGCGCTTCGACCGCCTATAGCCAGTCTGCCCCCAGATGTAAAGAACCAGTGAAAGCTCTCGTACCAT
>CAZBWC010000108.1:0-4022 GCA_964495395.1 Microcaldota archaeon | reverse complement strand
GCCTGAAATGCGATTTGGTTATTTTCGAGCATATTAATCACGACATAGCATATACGAGCACGATGGCGAGTGTGATGACCAGATACATGAGATAGTCGCTAAGTTTACCTGAATGGAAAATGGCTGAATAGGGCGCAACGGCATGAAAGATGCGTACGAGCGGCGAATAGATAAGATAATCGAATAGTGCGGAACCGTATGCTGTAGATTTTGACAGCGGATCGAGCCATGTTTTGAGTGCCCTTGTTACAGGCATGGAAAATCCGGCAGCGGAATACTGCATATTAGGCGTCGCTGCAGGAAAACCGCATCCCCACGTATCGCCGACTTCGTGAGTTCGCCCTATTCCGATAAACCAGATAATGCCTCCAACAATGATTGAACCGAGAACCAGCATGAATAACATTGCTGAGGTCTGAAGCCCGTCAGCAGCAGACATTATCAAGGATGTTGAATCGGTAAACTGAAGAGCGGAAAATACGTTTGACAAAGCGCTTGCGGCAACAGTTGGTAGTGCACCTGCAAGCACACATATTATCGCAAGAAGCCCCATCCCTGCAAGCATGGTTTTAGGCACTTCCTTTGCTTTTGAGGCATGAGAACTGCGAGGCATTCCAAGAAAAGGAATACCAAAAGCCTTTACAAATGCACCTACAGCAAGCGCACTTGTAAGGGCAAGGAAGAGTACAGCCAGCGAGAGTATAAGTGAAGCAGAGCTCGATGCACCTATACCACCCAACAGCGCCTGGAATGTAAGAAGCTCGCTGACAAAACTATTCAGAGGCGGAATTGCGGCAATTGACGCAGCACCAAAAAAGAATAATACCGCAGTAACAGGCATGAATTTCGCAAGCCCTCCGAGTTCCTGGATATTTCGTGTGTGAGTAGAATAGGCTATGCTGCCGGCACCCAGGAAAAGCAGGCTTTTGAACATTGCATGGTTAAAAGTATGATATAGGGCAGCAAAAAGAGAAAGAGCTGCAAGCGCTGGAAGATGAGCCCAAGAAAACAGCACTGCGGCACCAAGGCCTATGAAGATGATACCTATGTTTTCTATGCTCGACATTGCAAGTAAGCGCTTGAGGTCATTTTCCAGCAGTGAATATAGCGCCCCCAGAACAGCTGATAGCATGCCCAGGATTAGAAGTACGACGCCCCACCACATCTCAGTGCCCGCATTCATGATTCCGAGGAAGCCAAAGAGCACACGGACGATACCATAAATACCGGCCTTAAGCATTACTCCGGACATCATTGCAGAAACATTGCTGGGAGCTTGCGGGTGTGCAAGAGGCAGCCAGGTATGGAGGGGCATAATACCGCATTTTGAACCAAAGCCGATTAATGCGAGTATGAAAATGATGTTTGCAAACATTGGAGAATACGCAACAGTCTGGAAAGAGCTGAAGTCTAGAGAGCCGGAACCGCCTGCCAGCACTAGAAACATTATTGTGAGGGCAACTGCACCCACATGCGTTATCAGAAGATAGTTGAAACCGGCCAACTTAACCTTATCTTCTTTGTGTTCATAGGTTACAAGGAAAAACGAGCTTAGGGCCATTGCTTCCCAGACAACCAGGAATAATAATGCGTTCTGGGCTGTCACAACAGCAATCATAGAAAGCAGGAATATGTTGTAAAGAAAAGCAAAGCGGCCAGTATTATACCCCTTTTTCTCATACTCATCAATATATCCAAATGAATATATAGAAACTGCGATGCCTACAATCGATATTATCGATACAAAGAAACCTGAAAGCGCATCAATGGAGAGCGATAAGGAACCTAGTGGCCCGATTTGGGCCAAAGTTATGATTTCAGATGTTGCCCCAATAAATGGCCCAATTCCAGCTAAGAGTGCCAAAATACTGCCAATAAGTGCGAAAGTAAATCCAAAAACAGATATTTTTCTGGACTTTGAAAAAAGAAGCGAAAAGAATGCTCCTGCAAGGAAAAAGAACCCGGAAGCGGACAGTGTAAACTGACCGATTATGTTCAAATCCACTGGAATCATCTTAAAACCTTCTAACCGGAAATATGTTGAACTGGCAATTCTTACTATGATAGAGTATAAAAGGCTTTGGGATTCGAAAATGCACTGCATTGCATGGCATATTATGGCTAAAACAACACATATAGGCTTGTCAAAAACCACAGTCAGAGAATGACTTGCTTTTGACAGGCAGCTACACGAATCGCTGGATTTAAAAAGAATTATTCAACAGAAGATAGATAGGCATGACCACAGGCAATCCTGATAAGCGAGGCATATGAAGATGGATGACAAAGTATTCCAATTAAAGAGGCAGATAAAAAAGCTTTCCGAGTACAGGGGCAGTGGAACCGAGTTGATATCGGTTTACCTACCTGCAGGAGCGCCGATACACGAAACTGCTGCCAAGCTCAGGGAAGAGATGAGCCAGGCAAGCAATATAAAGTCAAAAAGCACGCGCACCAATGTAACCAGCGCCCTGGAAAAAATATTGCAGCATTTCAAAGTTTATGATAAGCCGCCCAAAAACGGCTTTGCCGTGTTTGCTGGAAACATATCCGACAATCCAGCAAAGGTAGATATAGAATTATTTGCCATCGAACCGCAGGTGCCATTAAGCATAGGAACCTACAGGTGTGACAGCAAATTTTTCCTTGAGCCGCTTGAAGGTATGGTCGACAACCAGGACAATTATGGCGTGGTCGTTATGGACGGCAGGGATGCAACGTTAGCCATAATAAAAGGAACGCACATGCAGGTCGTAAAAAAATTGCACTCAACAGCACACCAGAAGGTTTCGAAGGGTGGCCAGAGCCAACGTCGTTTTCAACGACTTGTCGAAGAAGAAACCGATTATTATTACAAGCGCGTTGGCTGGGCAATGGATGAATATTTCCTGCCTGCGAAAGTAAAAGGAATTGTGGTCGGGGGACCTGGACCGTCAAAACATAACATGCTCAAATTGAATCCATTTAACTACCAGCTCCAGATATTAGGCGTCGTTGACACAGGATACACTGATGAATATGGCGTACGCGAAGTGTTGTCAAAAAGCGAGGACATACTTACGCAGCAGGAAGCAGTTCAGGAGAAAAAGATAATTGACAGATTCATAAAAGAAGCAGTAACCGATGGTCTTGCAACCTATGGCGAAAAACAGGTCAGCGAAGCGATAATCAGCGGGCAGGCGGAGAAAGTACTCATCTCGGAAGATTTATCGCATAAGAAAGCAGAATATAAGTGCAGCTGTGGAAATAATAAGAGCAGGATATTCAGGGAAAACCCGCCTGAGAGCATAGACTGTGAGAAATGCAATTCAAAGATGAAACTTGAAAGCGAAAAAAACATACTCGACGACCTGATAAGCCTGGCAGAGCAGCACAGCATAGAGGTCGTCCTTATTTCAACCAATACCGCGGAAGGAGCCCAGTTCCTGACAGGATTTGGGGGCTTGGGAGCAATGTTGAGATATAAAAAATAGTGGCTCGGCAAAAAGCATAGAAAAATTAATTAGCAGAGCCAGCTTTTCTGAAGTTCAAAAATTTCTCAGGTTTATTATTACTCGCTTATTTTGCGAACGCAATCTTCAGCTGTAAGCGACCCCCGGCACGGTGCACACATAGCACCTTCAGGACAGGGCGGACAATAAAATTCATAATCATTGGCCATTTTTCCGCAAATGGAAGCATCCTTGAGGGAAACAGCAACATAATAATAGCAGGCATTTTTCAGTTGCATATCCTGCCCGCCTTCATTTTCAGGAATTTTTTCGCATAATGAAACATCATTGTTCCTCAAGGCAATGGTTATATAGCACCCCCCTTGAGAGTAGAGGAACTCGCTGCTTGCTGAATCCAGTTTCCCGCATACTGAGGCATCTCCGGTTTGGCCAGCATATTTGAAATAACACGCATCTACGTCCAAGGCATCAAGGCCGCTCGAAGCACAAACGCTAATGTCAGAGCTATTGACTGCCAGGTCCACAGCAACAAATAAAGGATTCTGTATTCCAGAGGTATCGGTACCAGCG
>CAZBWC010000107.1:2554-4063 GCA_964495395.1 Microcaldota archaeon | reverse complement strand
TAAAAAGTTTTGAACCCAAGTTCCAGGATCCGCAATCCCGTGTTCTGTCCAAGCTATACTATGGGGGCTAAATCATGTGATTTCTACGCGGTTTAGTTTAAAGTAATGCTTTAAATATGTTGGTATGTATTTATTTAAACCTAGCTGTATAAACTAATAACTTCTAGAAATTGTAATAAAGTGATTAGATGAAGCGTTGCAGTACTTGTGGAAGACATACGTTGAGGTTCGCGGAATTTCCTTCACCAGATTCCGACGAGTCTATAGTACGCTGCTATATTTGCAGGCAGAACAGAAACCCGTATAAATCAGCATCTGGTTTCGAGGGTCCGTGAGGTTAATTGATGAGTGACGTTGCAGTATCAGTGAAAATTTATGTAAGCGACCCGAAGAAACTGGGCGATGTTAAGGATGCCATTTCCAAATTTGCCAAAGTGCAATACTCCAAGGAAGAGGAACTGGGCTTTGGAATAAAAATCCTTCGGATTACCTTAATCCTGCAAGACGAGGAAGGCGGAGTAGACAATCTTGAAAAGCAGATTTCTTCTATTCCTGAAGTGAGCCAGGTTGAAATTGAAACCGCTACAAGGGTATGATTATGAAAAAGAAAAAAGAATCAACAGACAATGTGCCTGCTGAAGGCAATGCTCCTACTGTGAAAAACGCACCAGTTGCTGCACCTGTTAATGAAGATTTCAGGGGTATAGTTCGTATAGCTGGCAAGGATGTTCTTGGTCACGTGCCTTTGAAGAGGGCATTAATCCGTGTTCGTGGTGTGGGTCATACCATGAGCGGCATACTGGCTGATATCATAAATACCAAACTCAGCATTTCACCAGATACTCAGGTCGGCAGCATCTCAGAGCAGCAGGTTGAAAAAATCGACTATATCCTTTCAAATGCTCAGGAATATAACCTGCCCAAATATCTATTCAATAGGCAGTCTGATGTTTTTGATGGCAGCTCAAAGCACCTAATCATGAATGATTTATTGTTTGCATTAAAACAGGATGTAGAGAGGGAGAAAAAGCTCTATACCTGGAAAGGCTATCGGCATGCCTATGGCCAGAAAGTGCGGGGCCAACGAACCCGTAACACCGGAAGATCGGGCCTGGCAGTCGGTGTGCTTAGAAAAGCAATACTCGCACAGCAGAAGCCCGCAGCTGCGGGTGGAGCTCCGGCAGCAGCCGCACCAGCGGCTGGCAAAGGGGCTGCAGCACCAGCAGCTAAAGCAGGGGCAGCACCTGCAGGTAAGCCTGCTGCAGCGGCACCGGCAGCAGCAAAGCCTGCTGCGAAGCCTGCATCAAAATAAAGTGATTAAATGGGAGACCCGCCACGATTAAGGAACAAGTATGAAAGGCCAATGCGCTTATGGGACCAGGATAGGCTTATCGAAGATAAGGGCCTCAAGAAATCCTATGGATTAAAGGTAATGAAAGAAATCTGGCTCGCAACTGCAGTTCTTAAGAAATACAGGCGCGAAGTCCAAACATTGTAGTCGCTTACCGA
>CAZBWC010000107.1:829-2544 GCA_964495395.1 Microcaldota archaeon | reverse complement strand
AAGAAGAGAGAAAATCCGATTCAGCAAAAATACTCGCACGCTTACAGCGCATGGGCATTCTCAAAACTGATTCGGCAATGACTGATGTCCTGTCCCTTACTGTAAAGGACGTTCTCGAAAGAAGGCTCCAAACTATGGTCTATCGCAAGGGGCTTGCTTACAGCATGAAGCAAAGCAGGCAGCTGATAATGCATGGTTTCATCCAGATTAATGGCCAGAGGATTTCCTCTCCTAGCTATATGGTTTTCGATGACGAAGTCTCAAACATCAGCTATTCCAAACCAATCGAACTTACAAAGCCTCCTAGGCTGGAAGAAGGCAATGGCGGAAAATCTGAGAAGCCTGCCACTGAAGCAAACAAGGAAGAAGCAAAAAATGATGAAAAGCATAAGGTCAAAAAGGAAGCCTCTGATAAGGCTCCTGAAACTGACGGCAAGAAAGAAGGTTGATATTTATGGCTGAAGAAACTACTCCTGTTCAACAGGCAAAACCGCCTCCGGCGAGACAAAAAAGAATTGCAACATTGCACATTTTCTCTTCAAAGAATGATACTATCATAACTGCCACTGATTTGAGTGGTGCGGAAACCATCAGCTGGGCAAGCGGTGGGATGGTTGTCAAGTCTGACAGGGAAGAAGGCAAGCCATATGCTGCCATGCAGGCAGCTCTTAAGGTAGTTCGGGACCTGAAGGACAGAGGGATATTTCATGTTCATGTTAAAATCCGCGCTCCTGGCGGCTCAGGAATAAAAACTCCTGGACCTGGTGCACAGGCTGTTGTCAGGACACTGGCGAGGAACGGCGTTCGCATAGGCCGTATCGAGGACGTTACCCCGTTGCCTACTGATTCTATGAAGAGGAAAGGCGGACGCAGAGGGAGGCGTGTTTGATGCAACTTACTCTTGATAAGCAGCATGAAAACAAGGTTACCTTCATTGCAGAGGGTGCTTCTGTTGCATTTTCCAATATTCTCAGGCGCTATTGCATGACGCATGTGCCTGTAATCGCAATCGACAAGGCCGTTTTCTATGAAAACAGCTCTGCATTGTTCGATGAGTATATGGCGCACAGGCTAGGGCTTATCCCTATTGTTACGCCTGCAAAAGTCTCTCCTGATGTAGAAGTTTCATTCAGGCTTGACGAATCAGGCCCAAAGAAGGTATACTCTAAGGACATGAAAAGCTCTGACAAGGAAATAGTTCCTGCGCGCGATGAAATACCAATAATGACTCTGGGGGCAGACCAGCACATCCGCTTTGAGGCAACTGCAAAGCTCGGTTATGGCACTTCACATGCCAAGTTCCAGGCTGGGTTAGTAAGCTACGATATCCAGGATGGCAAAGTTGTGTTCATGGTTGAAAGCTTCCATCAAATGTCTCCTCGTGATGTTATTGTTCGTGGTTGCCACGTTCTTCTTGAAGACCTCAAGGAAATGAAGAAGCAGCTTGAAAAGGGCGATGAAAAGCCGAAGAAGAAAAAGAAATAATCCCATTATATCATTCGATAGGCTGTCCGCTAACTGATTAAAAATATACGGGCCGGATATGTCATCGGGGCATGCCTTCCAATGCAATCTATCAAAGAACCCATTAAATGCCCTGCGCCCAATCTGGATTAACGACTGACCACGCTCCAGCGCGTTTATTTTTTGTTTATTTTTGACCCGTATTCGGGCGAATGGTCGGACAACCTATCCTTTGGGCTTGTAGCGAAAGG
>CAZBWC010000107.1:0-819 GCA_964495395.1 Microcaldota archaeon | reverse complement strand
TAAACCCTTATCAAAATATCCATTGTGAATAGTAAATGGGTTCTGTAGTTTGTTGAACCTTTAGCAATTGGGTTTTGAATAAAAAATTTTTGATCAAACTTTTAAAACAGGTTTGATGAAACTTTAAACAAAGTTTTGGATGAAGAGGGAGTTTTGAATAAATAAATTTGATGAGACTTTTCCTCAAAGTTTCTGCAGGGCTGGCGGAGCGGCCAAACGCGTAAGGTTGAGGGCCTTGTGGCTTAGTGCCTTCAAGAGCTTTTTGACCAAGGTCCTTCAGAGGGCAAAAACCTCGGAAAAAGCCCTGAGGTAAACCTGTCAAATTGCTGAAAGAGTTCGAATCTCTTCCCCTGCATTCCATGCTGGTCTCAGGTCTTCAGCCAATTTGCATGAAAATGCATAATTCGGCATGAACCCTAATATAACACTCTTGCTGGAGTGGTATATATGAACGGAAATGGGTTCGATCTGTATAACTATCCCAGAAAGCTTGAGCGCAATCTGGGAAAACTAAACGAGGATGAGAAGGTCTGCAAAGAAAATAAGCAGGCCATATCCTCTTTTTCTAAGGTTAGGCTAGCGAAAGGCTCAAGCCATGGCAGAGTGGCAAAAATAGTATATTGCCTTAGGTATATGTCTTATTGGCTGAAAACGGATTTCAGCAAAGCAACCAAGGAAGATCTTATAAGCCTCGTAGGTGAGCTTGAATCAAATCGCCATTATTCAGAATATACAAAGCATGACTTCAAGATTGTTCTCAAGATGTTTTACAAGTGGCTTAAGGGCAATGACGAACTGTTCCCACCTGAAATAAGCTGG
>CAZBWC010000106.1:3535-4063 GCA_964495395.1 Microcaldota archaeon | reverse complement strand
TGGTAGTATTCGCAATAGTAGTAGCATTAGCACTAGTACAATAATATTCAATTAGTGTTGAGGAACCACTGCAAGAATCATAACGGGTCTGCTTCATTTGAATGTCACCAGGCCTACCGCTGCTAGAGGTGCTAGTAGTGTACGTATAAGTTCTCCCCTTAACATTATAGTTTAGCCCATCATCATCCCTGCATTTAACAGCAGAAACAGGTTTTACAGGGTTCACTTTTTTAGGAGGTGTCTTTGAGCTAGTGCCAGGTATCAATTTTTTGCGTGCCAATTCTTCAAGGCTCTCACCACTGCCGAAAAAGTTATCAAAAATATTATTGCCCGAAGTATCCTGGCTTACTGCAGGAGCAGAAGCCGAAGCAGGAACAGAAGCATCAACAGAGACGTTATAAGAACCAGTTTGTGGTTGGGTACAGCCCAAAAGTAAAAGTCCAAAGAGACATAGCAAGAATGGGGAAATTTTCATAATTTATATAAAGTAAAAAGTTATATAAATGAATCTGGATTCCGGAAGTATGC
>CAZBWC010000106.1:0-3525 GCA_964495395.1 Microcaldota archaeon | reverse complement strand
TATGCGTGCCTGTAACTAATTAATCACTGTTGGCAGATATTCTACAGGTCACTGCCTTATAGGTACCCCTTTGAGGTACTCGGTACCAATATTAGGGGCTCCCTGATAGTCAAACTCGGAATAACTAACAGTGCTTATTTTGCCAGATTTGAGCAGGTGATAGTGGGTTTTGGAACTTGGAATCCGCGGTGCGAATGATCTTGCGTTCCATGCTTTAGAAAGCATTGCACTTAGGGATTTCGGATTGCTCCCGGTAGAGCAGGAAACAAGTATTACAATTAGATTTGCGATAAAACTTGCCCTAACAGTTTCAAGCTCTGAAATATCAGTAAGGTCAATTTTTCCTTTTTCAGTGTCAGCACCCATCAATACCTCTTCGGGTTTTCCATGGCCGCCTATTATCAGGGCGCTTATCCGGCCATAGGAAGCAGGTATGTCAGCTATAAACCCATAAAACTTATCCTCTGTATCAACTTCAACAACCAGAAGCCTGTAATATTTTGTCAGTTGTTCCAGCTCCTGGCCTTCGGAATAAAATGCGCCATTGCCGTCATTTTTATTGAAAACCGCCAATAGCAGGGGTTTTTCCGCCTGATGACGCGGGTGGATATTCGCGTGCAGAATTTCCAGAGTTTCTGCCGAGTATCTGGCAAAATATTCGATGCCAAAATAGGAATTGAGCTCTTTTGCCCTTTCCTCGCCAATAGTTGCCAGAGCATAAGCCATGTTCAGGCACAGCTCCACGTTGTTTTTATCAGATGCCAGTTCTTTGGCACGCCCATAATATGACAGGATGGCACCGAGGTTCTGCAGAAAATCTTCGTTGTAGGCAAGCATGCGCTCCAGAGAAATAGATGCAGCAGGCTGTTTTTCAAGAACAAGCTTGAATAGCTTGCCGAAGTCAGTTCCAAGTTGCTCACCAAGCATTTCAGGCCTTAATGCAGGTCCAGCCATAACAATTGATGAGAAGACACCTGCGATATGTAGCCCGACTTTTCCGGCATTGGCTGCAATTGCCTTGACAGTTTCAGACAGGCGCTTTGCCAAATCCAGAGTAAACATCCCGGGCTTGAAGCTTGGATTATCAAAAAGCCTGTGGAGAAACCTGATTGAATAGGAAGCCTGGTCAGCAGACTGGGTTACCAGGTATTCTAATGGCCCGAGCATGGTTTTGTTGAATCCTGGTTTCCTGAAAAGTTCGTCTAAAAACCAAAATGCAACATCGGCATTAGTTGTAAGCAGAGGCGAAATTCTTTTGAGCATGGCAAGCATCTCGGCATTGAATTTAGGGTTATAGAATATATTTTCTAAATGAGTCAGCAACATGTCCCATCCAATGTGCTTATCCGGAATCAGAAGTAGCACATCCAAAAGCTGAAGTTCGAAGTTTTTGCCTGATACAATGTCACCCGATAGGATACTTTCAAGTTTGGCTAGCGAATGGTAGGTATCCCATTGTCGTTCGCTCAACTCAGATTCGCCTGCAAATATGGCGCTAACAATGGAACCGACTTTTGATGAGAATTCAGCAGGCGACTGGACAAATGCACGCGCCAGGTCATACGTGTCAAGGCATAACATGGCGTTTTTACTTCCCTTCTCGCGCATGCCCCTTAAGACCTCAATCTCAGCAGCAGTATTCGGATGGGGATATTTTGGCAGTGCAACGCCATTTTGAAGCGCAGAGCGTACGGCCTTTATTTTTTCAGATATGGCTTGAGGGGTTTTTGCAGTCTTGATTATGGCCCTTGCGATATTTTCAGTGCAGCCATGGCCGACCTCTTCTTTTACCCGTGCAATAGTCCAGGACACTTCAGGAATTCTTCGGGATGCAGAAGCAAGTTGGAATAGGAACATCGAATATTATTCAGGAGATTATATTAAAATCAGTTACGGCAGGCTAAAGATTCCTGAGTTCAGTAAAATAAAGAAAAGAAAAATAAAAAAATTACTGCCCAAGAACAGGACCGCTTACAATTGCATTAGCCTGCCTTGAAACACCAGGAGGAGCAATATCATCAGTGTACCTGTACCAGATTATGAAGTTGCCCCTGAAATCAGAGCCAGGTGCAAATGATACTGCATTCCCTGAAGCGTCTTCGCAAGGCACATTGGCATACGGTACGACCTGACCTGCTGCGATATCATCAGGGAATTCAGGTGTACCCGTACTTTCACCTTCAGTGGAGTTAGTATTTACAGTAGATCCAGTAGTGCACATCACCTTAGACACGGTAATTGCCTTTCCTTGCCCGTTGAACACGTTTATTGCAAGATGCACCGTGTTGTCAGAAGCAACAAAGATAGTCGGCCTCTGGTCAGAACAGGTGAAGCCCGCTGAGCTGAATACGCAGCTTTCAGGCGCACGCAGGAACTGAGGTAAGTAGAACAATAGCACTGCAAGAACAATGACAATAACCAGTATTGCCCATCCATAGGTCATCAAATATTCCATGGCTGCCTGGCCTTTAAGAGAGCGAGGAGCCGATTTTCTAGTTTCATTTTTAAATTCCATATTTCATTTCACCCTGCAAAATTTGTAAACAGATTGGACAACAGGTTGTCCATGAGGAAATAGATTACGTAAGCAACAAATAATACGAGTGGAAAGTATTTAATGCCCTCATTTTTGCTGCCTTTTCGTATTACCCCTACGATGAATGAGGAAAACAGTGCGGTCACAAAAACAGTGGCAAGGCTAAAATAGAAGAAATCGGATGAGGTTATTACAGGTGCAGAGCTGCCGATGTTGCCAACAGTGCCTGCAACTCCTCCGAATGCAGAGTTAGAAGATGCGCCTGACAGGCCACCAAAGCCACCGAGCTTGCTCACGTCAAATGCCTTTATCAGCTTGCCTGAAACAGAAAACAGGAACGGCGTACCTATCATACCTGCAAAAAGCACGAAGATTTCGTAAAGCACCAGCGATGCGGCAACTTCCTTGCGCATTATGTTGGTGCTGCGGACATCGTTTGCCGTACTTTCAAGAACCTCGGATACTTCACCGCCTGTTGCTGACGCCTGCTTTATCAAGGTTATCGTCCTCTGGAAAACCTTTGAGTCAAACCTTACCGAAAGCTTGTCAAGTGAATCGTTAAGCGAAGAGCCGCTGAATGACTGTTTGATGATGTTTTTTACCTCCACTGAAAGCAGGCCAAACTCAGGCTTGGAGGAATACCACATGGCCTGGTCGAGTGGCATGCCTGCTTTCATATTCGATGAAACTAAAAGCAGGAAATCGGGTAATGCCAGCTCCAACGCAGCCCTGCGGGCATCTGCCTTGACAATCATGAACGAGGATAGTATAAGCGTGGTGCAGAAATAGCTTACCAAAAGTGCCAGTGCGAATAACAATATTATGCCAACTGCCTGAAGCGAAGCATATTGCTCGAGCAGGTCTGAAACAGCAGAGTTGTTAAGCAGGAACGCAGTCACGATAATTGAAATAAGCAATATGGCTATGCCTAAAAATCCTGCGAATGCTTCTGTCGGCGTATTTATGCCAGCCACCTTAAGGCGCTGGTC
>CAZBWC010000105.1:0-4079 GCA_964495395.1 Microcaldota archaeon | reverse complement strand
AGGGCATTCGCCACCTGGCAATTCGCTTTCCTCGTAAAAACTTTCACACCCAACGCAGTATAGGCCAACGTATTTTTTCTTGTATATGTCGCCTGCCTTGTTGCATAACTCCCATAGTTGCTGCGGGCCGGACCAATGTTCGCTTTGCACAGACGAGCGTATGAACGAAGTATAAGAAAGCCCCAGGGCATCTGCCATTTTCCTGAACACAGCAGCGTTTTCCTCGCACAACTGAGCAGGAGTAATGCCTTTTGCCTCTGCAGCATGCACATTCTTTAAGCTATTTTCATCCGCGCCAGTAGTTAGCGCAACTTCCTTCCCAAGCAAAGACTGAAAGCGCGCAATCACATCCGTCTGAATAAATTCTAGTGCGTGCCCAAGATGAGGTGCGGCGTTGACATACGGAATGGCTGTAGTCAGATAGAATTTTTTTGGCTCGGTTTCTATTTTAATCACCTAATTAGCAATTTGATTTTATACCATTAATTTGATAAAGATAAGCTAACCAACGTCTGCGGCACCAGAGCACCATCGCTAAGTGAAAGCCCGAGCGAATCAGGGTTAAGTGAGAGTTGCTGGGCAGCGTTGCCAAGGTTAACAACCAGGTCAAGATATCCTGTGGATGAGAGTATAAATGCCAGCTCACCCTGCTCGCAGTCTCCAAATCGCCTTACCATACGAGCCCTCCCGATATGAGAAAGTGGCAGACCGGTTATTGAGTAAGGCAAGTGCGAACCTATAAGCGATTCAGGAATATGATTTGCCATACTGGTCCTTATGTTTCCGAAACCATCGACATCAACAATAGCACCTGAACGATGGGAGGCATTGTTTGTTTCAGATAATCTTATTGCTAAGAGGCTACAGGCATCTAATTCAGGCCCGAATTCGTCAAGAGGCACCCCGTTTGCCAGATGCGCAGCAACAGGGGCAAAGACATCCTTGCCATGGAATGTGCTTGATGCAGCAAAATGCAGAAGCGTCAAATCAGCATTTGCAATTTCAACAGCACGATCAATACCGTCTGCCTGCCAGGCCAGAGAGAGCAGACCGTTATCCGGACCGACAAGATATTTACCTGATTTAGTCCTGACCACGATGCCTTTCCTTTCAGTGCCTACCCCAGGGTCAACAACAGCCACGTAAATCGTACCAGGAAATTCTGTTGCAAGCGTTACTGCGCGCCTCAAGCGCCATGCACCAATGAGCACACCTGCAAGAGGCACGTTATGGCAGATGTCTTCTACGCGCACACCAGGGGAGATATGCCTTACTGAAGAGCGCAACGCATACAATGCTTCGTCGTAGCCAAAATCAGTAAGCAATGATATTTGAGGAGCTGGAAGTTGCCTCGCCAGTTGCCTTGCAGGTTGAGGAACATGGATTAGTCTTCTAGCTGTTTGTGTCATAAGCAACTCTTTAAAATATTCCTATATTTATATATTATTGAAAACAATATTCTTAATGGAATTTATATGCAAGAGATCGAAAGGATAAAGGAGATGCGAAAAAGGCTTGACCTAACGCAGAAACAGCTTGCCAGGCTTTCAGGGGTCAGCCAGAGCCTCATTGCAAAGATAGAGGCTAAGCACATAGACCCTGCATATTCCAAAGTACAGGCAATACTCCAGGCACTTGAACAGGAAATGCACAAGAAACAGAAAGTTGTTACTGCAAAGGAAATCATGAGCAAGCCTATAGTAAGTATAACCCCTGGTGAAAAATTAGCAGATGCAATGAGGCTAATGCGCAAAAAAGCAATTTCACAACTTCCCGTATTCGAAGATGCCAACCCTGTCGGAACTATCTCAGAAGAATTTTTCGTTGACTGGATAATAAAATATGGCGAACGGATTGACAGGATAAGTGCCAGGGAGGTCATGAGCACCGCGTTCCCAGTAATACCTGCCAGCGCAAGGCTTGAGGTGGTGACTTCTTTGCTAAAGCACTACAAGGCAATACTGGTAAAAGGCGAAAGCATAGAGGGCATAATAACAAAAGCTGATTTAATCAAAGTGATAGCATGAAACTCAGTTATATTTCAAAAACCGAAGGCACAGGAGGAGCCATAAAACAGCAGCCAGAGGATTTTATAGTCCAGGAAATAGACAACGAAGGCAGATGCTATCGGATAAATTGCAGCCAGATGAGAGATGGAGCTACTGGAAAATTTGTGCATTTTGTCCTCCAGAAAAGAGACTGGTCAACCAACGATGCAATGAGAGTGATATCAAAAAAGCTCAGGATGAGCGCCAAGCGCTTCAACTTCGCAGGCACCAAAGATAAAATGTCCGTAAGCACGCAATTGTGCTCAGGATTTGCAGTAAAGCGCGAAGATGTTTTGGCAGTGCGCATGAAGGATATCTGGATAAACGGAGCATGGTATGCGAATGATAAAGTACGGCTTGGGCAGTTGCTAGGAAACAGATTTGAGATAACAGTACGTGGCCAGAGCGTAGATGCAAAAGAAAAAGTTGCTAAAATCCAAAAAGAGCTTGATGGCAAAACAACAAATTATTTTGGCGAGCAGAGATTTGGCAGCACCAGAAGAAATACGCATAAGATAGGCGAAAAAATACTTCAGGAGGATATGGAGGCTGCCGTAAGGCTTTATCTGCTTGATTCTGAAGGTGAAAACAACGAAAAGGCCAAACAGGCAAGAAAACAACTTGAAGAGCATGGCGATTATGCAGCTGCACTCAGGGAGTTCCCGAAACATTTGCGCTTTGAGCGCACTTTGCTTGAACATCTCGCTAAAAACCAGCGCGACCATGCAGGTGCACTTCGCAAACTACCGCGCACGCTGTTGCTGATGTTCATACACGCATACCAATCAGATATTTTCAATCAGTCATTATCCGAGAGGATAGGTGAGGGCAAATTGGAAAAGGAAGAAGGAGAATATTTCTGCGATGAAACCTTTGGCTTTCCTGACATTGAAAAAAAGCGTGAAGATGGCTGGCTCGTTGGCAAATTGATAGGCTATGAAACCAGGCTTAATGAGCGTGAAAAGGCATTGCTGGAAAAAGCAGGAATTGCCCAAAGCGCATTCAAGCTGCCGCACATGCCAGAGATACATTCCAAAGGCACTTACAGAACACTTATGGCACCGCTGAAGGATTTTTCATTTAACGAGAGTAAATTTGCATTCGATTTGCCTTCCGGCAGTTACGCAACAGTAGCATTAAGAGAATTTATGGATGAGGAAAAGTCATGAAAGAGGAGCAGGCTGATTTCTCAGTTGCAAAAAATGTTTTCTACAATCCCGAGATGCAGTTCTGCAGAAGCTTTTTTTCATTAGCAGTAGGTGCAGCTGGCAGCAAGCTAAAGCTGCTTGACGGTTTTTCAGCTTCAGGAATAAGGGGCATACGCTATGCAAAGGAAAATGCAAATGTTACTGAGCTTACGCTGCTTGAGGCAAATGACGAGGCAATAGCGCTCATAAAGAAAAACCTCAGAAAGAACAAGCTCAAAGGCAAAGTTGCACATGCATTTTATGAGAAATATTTCACAAGTGGCCTTTTTGATTATGATTTCGTGGAGATTGACCCGTTCGGCACTCCGATGCCATTCTTATGGAGTACATTTTACGGCCAGTGCAGAAAAGACGAATTTTATCTGTCAGTAAGTGCAACTGATGTTGCAGTGCTCTGCGGGCCTGAGGCAAAGGCATGCATGAAAAATTACCATGGCAAATCCCTCAACAACGAGTTCACGCATGAGAACGGCATGCGCATACTGATAAGGCGCATAATGGATGCAGCCAATGAATTCGATTTGGGAATTGTACCTATAGTGTCCATGTCAGACAGGCATTATATCAAGCTGCTGCTCAAATGCGAAAGAGGCGCTGAAAAGGCAAAGCAGAATACTGATCATGTCGGCTTCATAAGCTACTGCCCAAAATGTGCATGGAGAAATGCAGGAAAACGCATGCAGAATACCTGTAAGAACTGCAAAACGCAAACCGATTATGCAGGGCCTGTGTGGCTGGGCGAGCTGCAAGAGAAAAAATTCCTTGCAGATATGGAAAAGTTGAATGCAAAAAGGCATTACAAGCATGGGCTGGAAATTGCAAA
>CAZBWC010000104.1:0-4086 GCA_964495395.1 Microcaldota archaeon | reverse complement strand
TTTGGTTTCATCCCGGAAGTTATCCTGTCTAAGTCACTGTAATTCATTTCACCTGTGCTGATCTTTAGGGCCAAGAAAATAGAAACTGTTTTAATAAACCTTCCTTCCTGGCCCCTAAGTCCTAAACCAGCTTGTGCTACTGCTTGAACCTCTTCATCAGTTTTTGGTATATTATGCCTATTACAAAATGAGCTGAGCCGTTCGGCTAATTTCTTTACTTCTAATTCTGGTGTTCGCCTTTCTTCAGCTGCAAATGCCATAATCCTATTTTGCTGTTATCTTATTAAATATTCTAGATATTTCTGATTTCTATGGTAATACTCACCAAAAAGGAAGCCTACGAAAAACAGATAGCACTATACCTGAACAACAGAGAATATGAAAAAGCATATCTGTTATCAAAGGAATTCAGTGAAAAGTTCAAGGATGAGATGACTCCCTATTTCCTTCTTATGAAAAGTGCCTTTAGGATGAAGAAATTTGATGAGGCAATAATTGCTGGCAGACATGCATTTAATAAGTCAGAAGGCCAGGATACAGTCATATGCGCAGTTATCCTGAGCAGTGCGTACTATCTTAACGGGGATAACAAGCAGTGCTATGATCTGCTTGCTAAAATGAAGTTAAATGGCAGTTCTGATATTGAAAAATTAATGTTTATCTATTCTCTGACAGCTAAGGATGAAAAAGAAGCCATGGCCCACATAGATAATCTCTACCGTATAAACCCTCGCCTGGCAGAAGACTTCATAATGAAATTTTTATAATTTGTCTAAATAGGGAACCAATTGACTCTATGTTCTTCCATTATGAATACGTCATAATCAGTTATGCTGTCAGAGAATTTTTCCTTGATGCCATTCAACAATGTTCTAAGCTCTTTGGTGTTTTTTGTTACAAATTCCACTGACAAATCGTACTTGCCAAATGTCGTTGTTGCAAAAGTGCTCTGCGGCAGCTCGGCAACATACTTAATCATCTGATTCAGAAGCGTGTAGTCCTTAAGCGAAAAACTGACCTGCGTGTGTTGCATGTCAAACTTGCTGAAATCTATTTCGAGCACCGGGGTTTCGAGTATGCCTAGCTTACGCAGTTTTTTTATCCTGTATTTTATAGTGTTTATCTCTTTTTTTGTGAGCTTGGCAAGCTCAACCAAAGTAACCCTGGAGTTTTGGGCCAGCGTTCTGGTTATCAGGTAATCGAGCTCATCCAACTTTGGATTTTTGAGCTCTTCAGGATATTTTGTATGCTGCAATTCGCCTTTGTCATAGAAAAATCTGAAATTGAACCTATGCACATTGTACATTGTCAATATCTCCTGTTCCAGTATATGTGTGCCAAAACGCTCTATGAACGGCGTTAAAAAATTCCTCAGATCTTGCATGCTTTCTGACAGCAACAGGAATGTGATATTATACCTGCCTTCCAGGCTTGCAAAATATGCTATGCCTCTGTAGTTGCGTATGAAATCAGCTATCTGCTTCTCTATGTCAGGTGTTGTCTTGTGGAATTTGTAATACAGCTTGTAGTAAAACCTATTAAGGTTCGAGATATTGACTGTAGTCAAAAAATTCTTTATGTAGCCATTTTCCCGGAGCTTTTTTACCCTATAGGCGACAGTTTCTTTAGATGCCCTTATTTTCTTCCCAAGTTGCTTCCATCGTATGCTGCTATTCCTGTCGAGCTCATAAAGTATTCTTTTATCTAAAATGTCTATGTTTTCACTCATATTTGCTATTATTGCAAAAAACAATATAAATATTTGCAGTTAGCTTTATTTTATTGTAAAAATATTAATATACATGTTTTGCCACTAAAAATATCATGAACGCGATGCTTCAAAGAATATTGTATGGCAAACAGGTTGTGCCTGAGCAGGCTATCCGAAGCTTTGCAAAACACTACGCATCAAACCTTTCAGAAGGCTTACAGCAGATTCCAGCTGAAAAGATGGCATCTGCAGCTTCTGCTATTCTCAGGGCTCTGCAAAGAGGCAAAAACACAATCTATTTTTTCGGCAACGGCGGCAGCTGTTCGCAGATGAAATATTTTGAGCTTCTGGTAAAAAAGATGGCAAGGGAAGAGGGTGCAGGTGTCAGAACCGGAAGTGTCGATTTCAGTGAAGCACGTGCTGTCGAAATGCGCTATGGTTATGGGCAGATTTTCAAGCAAAAGCTAGTTGGCGAATGTGTTGGTCCAGACGACCTCGTGGTATTGGCAAGCGCAAGTGGCAACTCAGATAACGTGCTTGGGGTTGCACGATACTGCAGGGAAAAGGCCATTCCGACAATTTCATTTTCAGGATTCTCAGGTGGCGGCCTTGCAACAATATCGCCATCATCGCATATTACTGCGCCTGTGCACGACCAGCAGATCTGCGAGGATCTTGCTCAGTTTGTGATGTACCTTATCTCAAAGAAAATATTCCCTCCTGCAACTGAAAGAGGAAGCAAGGAACAGGCGGTTATGGAGGCAATAGGTTGGGACAGCAGGCTGATGGAAATAATGACTGGTTTCCTGACTCACATTTATGGCCACGACATCTCTTTCCTCTATCGCCTGGCTTCAGACATTGTAGATGCGCATTACGGGGAGAGGCGCGTTTATGTAGTGGCTCCTGAAGGTGGCCTGATAGGCACTTCAGCTGAGCATACTGCCCACAACCTAAACTGGGATGCTGTTTATGGCATTAAACACCCTCCTGAGAGGCGCGTTCTTTCTACCCCGACCATGGGTGACTATACTGGCATTAACAACGATCGAATTGATCCGGATATGGTTTTTTGCCAGCAACTTGAGATGATGGAAAAAGGCAGCGTACTGCTGCTATACCTGAACACGCGCAATTTAAGCGATGCAGGCCGCATGCTGGGCATCGCAGAACACAGGGGAATAACTGCGCATGTGCTTAGGGCTTCCTCCAGGCTAGATGTTGCCCAGATAGCTGTTCCTTACATGCAGATAGGGCTGCCTTCCCATGAAGACGATGACCTTGCTGCAAACGTGCTGCAGATTGTCGGTCATATGCTCGGCAGGATAACCCGAGCCATGATAAAAGTCAGGCAAGGGATCTGCAGCAAAGCGGATTTCGGGCAGGTGCTTATTGGGGAAGACATGGCTCAGCGAAGGCTGAGGGAAAAAGGCGATGTTGATGGAGCTTAGGGCAAAGCAGGTTATCGGAGTGGCCTATACCTATCCGGCCAGCAGGCCAATTCGCAATAAGATGTCAGAAGGCAGGTCAGACCACAGTTCCCATCATAGGGATTTTAGTTACTTTAAGAAAGCAGAAAAGCCGGAAGACATTGTGAAAAACGGAGATGCGCTGCATTTGACCGTTCATCCAACCACGGAAGAAACAGTCAACCACTGGCCAGAGCCTGAAGTGGCGATATTGCTCGGCCAAAAGCACGAAATCGTTGCATATGCACTAGGGGTTGATATGACTGCATACGGGGTTGAGTTCGATTCGTTGCCTGCTGGAATGGACCCGACTCACTTTGGCAAGTGCTGGCCAGGGAGCTGTGCTGTAGGGGAATTTGTTCCTGCCTATGCTATAACGGATGATGCTGCTATACAGGTTACACTAAGGATAGAGCGGTCAGGAAGCCAATTCTATGCTGGCCAATACAATACTGGTTCCAGGTTGAAGCCTTTCAGCGAATTGCCTGCAAAGGTTGTCGAATACTACGCAGAGCTTGTTGAAAAGCACGGTTCGCCTTCTGCTTTGCCCCGGTCAAAACAAATCGAGCTTGTTGATGGATTTTTGCCTGAAGGTACAATAATCCTAACTGGCACTGCGATAGTCAAGACTGATCCTAAATATGCGTTAATGCCGGGTGATGCGGTGACTGTTTCATCTGCTCAGCTTAGGAAACTAAGGCACAGCATAACCTAGATTTTGCTTTGTAATATTTTTGCTATATCCTTCAATCCAGCATTCGTCTTGAACGCAGTGCTCGCAAAATGGGTTCTGCATGCCAAGAAGCCTTTTTTTCTTAGGGCTGTAAGCATTTTTTCAATTGGCGGTACAACGCTGAGCTTCAGTTTCTTTGAAAGCACATGCAAATCATAATATGCGGCAGGCAT
>CAZBWC010000103.1:0-4246 GCA_964495395.1 Microcaldota archaeon | reverse complement strand
GCTACTCATTCCTTGACCCTGGTTATTACCAACGTTGTCCTGGGAACCCCATTTTTTTTTTTCCATATGATTAGCTGTTCCCCATGCTTGTTTACTACGGGCATTCCCAAATAAACCGCACCCGAAACTCCGGGCCATCCTCCCTTCAATTCATGCCCGAACCACGGCTGTTGCTGTATCCATTGGGGCGAGCCTTCTGGAGGGTTCTTTTTTGGTGCACCTATGCCTATAGTGCTATAGAAGCCTTGACTTGCACCAGCTGTTGGCCTTGGGTTTAGGTGTCTTGTGCCTTTGACTGCTGCAGACGCCTGGTTATGGCCATGAGGTTTATGGTTTGCATGTGCTCTATGCTTAACCGAACTGCTTGGAGGTTTTTCTTCTTGCTTTTTGCCTAACGCCTCTCTCATGGCCTCCACAGAAGGAAGCCTGATTCCCCTGCTGATTCTTGAAACCCCGCCTAGCCTATCAGGTCCTCCTGAGGCTGCAACCCTTGCCATTGCCTTTGCAAGATTTTCCAGGCCTTTGCGCGTTAAAGCCCCTCCTTTAAGGTTCATACTAATCACACATATTTGACATCATATCACACTTAATCCTTTTAATAGGATTGCCTGGCAACTGCGTGCTTTTTTGCATTGGGCCTGTGGCCTGTCACCCATTGATAGAACGGAAACCGCGAAGCATCCTGGGCATCGAGTCCAAATCCGTGAACCTCTACCAAAGACCTGACAACAGAACTGCCATTATGCTCCATGGCAGACCGGGCCATTTCAGAGCTTACTCTGCAAAACCCTGAAGGACATGCTTGTTGACTGTAACCCCGCAATGCCTGCGCAACTTTCGTGGCTCCTTTGACTGCATGCCTCATTGTTTTCCTTAAGCCTTCTCGCAATCCTTGCATTCGGAACATTTGCTTTAAAGAGCATTCACTGCTTTTCAATTGACTTTGCGCTCTAAACATTGCCATACCATTACCCCTGTCTATTGTGGCTACTGTCGAGGGTTTTTACTGCAAATGCCTCTACACACTCGCCACTTCTGAATCCCTCTACCCATGCTTCGTATGTTTTGAAGCCACGGGATTTTCCTTGCGGAGTCACAACAATCTTGCTCATAACCCCTTCATGGCCCCATGTGCCTGCTCTTGCGTATGCAATATCCCTGGGTACCTGCATATAGCCTGCAGGGACATGCCCGCCAGCTACAGCTTTCAGCCTGCCGCTTCTTGCCAATGGCGGCTTTCTCCACCTGCCATTGCCTGCTTCTAGCATGGATCTTTCCTGCTGCTTTGCAGCAGCTGTCCTAAGTGAATTCATACCATCGCCCCCACAGGTTGCACTCCCTGAACTGCGCGCCAGACTGTCATTCTGGAGACGCCAAACATGTTCGCCAGTTGCCTGAAAGAATACGGCCTGGTATAATACGCTTCTAACAACTTCTGAAGGGTTCCTTCATCCAACGAATTCGGCCTTCCTGCCTTGACTCTATCTACTTTAAAACTAGATTCTGCTTTTACTCTATTTGTATCCCAGTCACTGGATTTCTGACCACCCTTTATTTTTGTGCTTGCCCAAAAGGCGTCCACCAACTTTCATTTTTTTCACCCCATATTTTTTAATCCCCTGTCTGCCTGTTTCTATTTTCGGCTTACATGGGACTTAATTGTTATTTATGCGCCTAAATCTTTATAAAGGGCTGTCACACTTTTAAGGCTTCTGCACAGGCAGCATACCGAGTACTATTTTCTCCTGCATTCTGATTACGTTATCCAATACCGAGTGGAATTTGCTCCCGAGAATCGTTGCTTTTTCAGGCTCAAGCCTTACAGAGCCAAATAGGCTTTCAATGCCCCTGGTGCGGGCATGCATAACTATGAATCCAGCAGCAATTTCGTGTGGCTCCAGTTTGCTATAATCTAGTCCTTTCCTGTCTATAACGATACCTCTCACAACTTTTACTGCACTGTCCATTATCTCGGGGTCGATTTCATAAATGGCGCCAACGGCACTACGTCCTCTTGGCCTGATTTTTCTGTTTCCTTCTATGCCTAGGGTACGCATTCCACTTACCACGCTGCTTTTGGCAGGTTTTCTTATCTTTGCCTTCGGCATCCTTAAATTATCTACTGTCAGGTACGGGCTTTTCAAACCACGCTGCCCTCTTATTGTTTCAAATGCCGTATGCAAGTGCTGAAATACTGTTTCCTGTACCTGCCTGAATCCCCTTTCTCTTGTTCCCTGAATCATGCTTACCATATACTTACCTCATTGCCTGTTATACCCTTCCCATGCTTCGTTGCCATCAAGGCCCAATCTTCCGCCTGTTCTTTGTGCCTGTGCATCATTAAACAGCGTATCCGGCCCCAATAAATCCAAGAGTTCATGCCTATTATCTACTATATTTGACCACATATCTTTAAAACCTCTTTCTAATTGCCCTACGTCAAGCCAACCCTGGTCGTAAAAATAATTAGCGATATTTTTGGATGTGGGTGGCGAGCCTACCTCTTCCATATCTATTCTTTGAAGTATTAATTTGCCATTTTCCAGCCTGACCATGTAATTGCCAGTGTGCGAATCGCTAATGTCCAGCAAATACTCTGCTGCAAGAGTGCGCCCAAGAGCATATGCATATTGGCTTCCCATGCTCTGCAATGGCCTAGTTTCTCCGGTTACGCTGTCTGTTACTGCTGAGTCAAGCGCATTTTCAACAGCAACCCCCTCAACATATTCCATGAGGCTGAACTCCTTGAATGAGCGTACTGTATATGTCGGCATTCCAAGCACCTCAAAGGCTTCCATAATTGCCTGGTCACGAGTACAATCTGTCAGCTTGACAATGGCTGTTTTTCCATTTTTCAGTGGTATGGCATATACAGGCTTTGAGCCCTGTAACCTGAGTGCCTGGTTTCCCTGGGATAAATCTATTTCGCTCCCATAAGTTTCTCTGACTGCCTTGTTAAGCCGTTCTGCCTTTGCTCCGTATATGAATGGCACGAGTTCCAGCCCTATTTGCACCCTATTGAGTTCGCTAACGAAATTAAGGAAGCTGTTTCCAAAAGCTCTGGCATGTTGTTTGTACGATGCCAATATCCTTCCTTCGGTATACTGCGGGCCTCTTAAATTGGCCTCTAAAACTCCTTGGGTAGGGTGATCCATTATGTCCTGATAAGCCAGAAGCTGCTCTCTTATTTTTGGGTAATCTTTTGCCTTAACTACTATTGACTCAGGGTTTGCAACTCCGGTTTCCTCTATCTTTATTTTTCCATTTCCTAAGTCAGTAACTTCGAATTCCCATGTTCTTGGTGTTGCATCTGCTACTCTGCCTGTAGGTTTTTGCTCGAGCTTTAATGTTTCCATTTTATTTCCAGTGCCCTTCTGGGTTTTCCTGGGCACTGCCATCTCAGCAAGCTTCTTGCCCTTTGCTCCAAGCGCCATCATGAGCGTGCCGCTTGCTATTGCCTCTATATCAGTGCCTGTTAGCCCATATTCAAGGGAGCTGTCAATTGCCCTGGCTATCCCATAAACACCTGAACCCATGAGATACATGCTTGTGCCTGCCGTTGTTAGCTGTACTGCAGTTCTTGCAGCGCCTGCTGGCAGAAGCTTCAGTGCAGTTGCCCCTATTCCTGGTATTGCCATTGCGGTTCCAGTGGCTACCGAGCCTGCGGAAACTTCACCACTTGCCTCATAAGATCTGTAAATATGTTCTCCTCCCCTATAGCTCCAGTATGCGGACTCTGCAGCAAGTGTGGGCACTGTTGCAAAACCGGTTGCCATTGCTACTGCTCCGATGGCTATGACCAGGCCATCAGCAACATACCCTCCATACCGCTCATATCTGCTCTCCATCCAATATGTCACTTTCTGCAGTGCTGTTTTATCCTCTGCAAATGCTGCCTTGTCTTTTTCTTCGTGCAAATAATCTGCCATGTATTTTTGGGTGACTTCTGCTATCTCTTCAGAAGCTTCACTGCTTGCCTCTGCCGCTTCTACGAGAGTTTTCTTTACTGTATTGGCATAGACCTCAATTATCTTGCCTCTACTTACCAGCGGTGTGTTTCCTGCGTTTTCAGCCTTATCAAGAAACTCGTTGAACCTGTCAAGCTCTTGCTCAGCGCGATGAAGCAAGTCGCTTACTGCATACAGTTGTTCGTGTGTTAGCTTTTGCCGTGTTTCATCTGGCAAAAGGTTGCGCATCATTGGCTTGCCTTGCTCATCCGTAAAAGGCCTGCCCTGGCCATCAGTTA
>CAZBWC010000102.1:0-4327 GCA_964495395.1 Microcaldota archaeon | reverse complement strand
CTATGTGCCAAAGCCACAAAATCCGTTGGCAAGGCCTTAACCTCATCAAAATTGCTTGCCCATGCCTTGAACTTTTTAGCAGCACCTGCAAGCAACGCATCTGCATCGTCAACTTCTATTTCTGTTATCCCATATTCTGCGCTGCTACCCTTCTCAACTCTGCCACCGAGCATATGTGCTAGTAGCTGCTGCCCGAAACAAATGCCTAACAGTGGCACGTTTTTTTGCATCGCTAATTCAATCATCTTCTCAGCAAGCGCCGGCTTGCGTGACTGCACTGATTTTGGCCCGCCGCTAAGGATTATTTTTTCAATGTTTTTCGGCTCATAGCTGCTGTCGCTGTCGTTAACTATTTCTGCTTCAAAACCGAGGTCGCGGCAGTTGCGCTTAATAAGGTGTGTATATTGCGAGCCTAAATCTACAATGAGAATCATGCTATCTTGTTAACAAAGAAAAAATAATAAGCTATTGTTCTGTTATCCCAAGCAGCCTTGCTGCTGTTTCTGGAATTGTCCTATCCTGTTCAGGATATCCGCGCCTGTACCTATGTATCGTTTGTAATGCTTTTGTGATCCTGTCAGTAAGCCTGTGATTGCCGACGGTTTGCATGGCTCTCAAAACAACCTCCTGCTCGTATGCTGCTTGCATTACTGCTGGTCTGGATAACCACCTTACGGGGTCATCAGGATTCCTAAATCCTGCTGTGGAGCTTGCAATCGATGCTTCTGTTTCCAGAACTGTACGGGCAGCTTTCCATCTAACTATGTCCTCTAGCCTGTCAAGAAGCGGTGCAGGCCTCAGTTCTTTTCCCTCTCTCATAGCGGTGACTTTTCTAGTTGTTGTAGCAATATTTGATGCATGTGCAATTCTTGCCATAGACCTGTTTTACCACACAATATTTTATAAATGTGTGTTTTAATGATTAATACTGTATAATTTGATATAATAAATGCAGTTTTTTAAACCTTTCCTTCCTCATTTATAACTTACACGTGTTCAGGTGGGCAGCAGCTAGCTTAATTTTCGTATAGGATGGGTGTTTTATTGACGAAGAAAAAGAAATCCGAGAATATTGATGTTTTGGGTCATTTTTTAGTTTCGCCTATGCGCATCCTTACCGAAGAACAGGCTGCAAAAATGCTGAAGCAATTTAATGTCGGTAAAGATGGTTTGCCGAAGATAAACGAATCGGATCCTGCAGTCCAGGCTCTTCAAGCCAAAGCAGGCGATGTTCTGGCTATAGAAAGAAACGATCAGCCGGCAAAGCACACTTCCTATCGTGTAGTTGTATAATGTTAATGAGGGGTCATGATGGTTAAAGGTTTAATTGAGGCTTATTACCGTGTTAATCCGCTTGTTAAGCAACAGCTGGATTCTTATAACAAATTTGTGGACTTTGGGTTGCAGCAGGTCATTGACCGCATCGGCACAATAAAAACAAATGTCGAGGGATTTGAGCTCAAGCTCGGCAAGGTCCGCATTGAGCAGCCCCGTTATTACGAGGTCAAAGGCGGCTACAGGCCAATTATACCTCTCGAGGCACGGCTTCGAAATATCACATACGCTTCACCACTGTTCCTGGAAATGATACCTGTCTTCAACGGCGTTGAAAGGCCAACTTATAGTGATGTGTTCATAGGCGAAATCCCCGTAATGACGAAATCCAAATTGTGCTATTTATCAACAATGGGCGAAGACGAGCTTGTTGATAATGGTGAAGATCCACGCGATCCTGGCGGATACTTCATAGTGAACGGCAGCGAGCGTGTGCTTGTAAGCATAGAAGATTTAGTTCCTGACAAGCTTATGGTAACTCGCGAGAGAACCAACATGGTCGCAAAAATATTCTCCACCTATCACGGGTTCCGCGCGCGATGCGTTGTTGAAAGAAATCCCGAAGGTGTTTTCACAGCCGAATTTCCATCTACGCCTGCTGGCCTTAGTTTTGTGCAGCTTTTGCGCGTTCTCGGGCTTGAAAAAGACGAGGACATAAGAAAGGCATTCTCAGATGACAAGCGCGTACAGAATGACATTACACTTAACCTTGAAAACGAGGAAAGCCGAAACCGCGAAGAGGCAGTCGAGCTGCTTTCAAAGAAGCTTTCACCTGGTCAACCAACCGAGTTCAGGCTTAACAGGATGGAAAACCTTATCGACAATTATCTGCTTCCTCACGTTGGTGTTACTAAGGCAGAGCGCCTCAAGAAAGCACAGTTCCTGGTGAATATGGCTGAGAGGACGGTGCGCGTTTCATATAAGCAGATTGCTCCTGATGACAAGGACCACTATTCAAACAAGCGAATAAAGCTTGCAGGAGACCTGATGAGCGAGCTTTTCAGGTATGCATTCCAATTCCTTATCCAGGATTTAGTTTGCCAGGCATCACGTGCCGATGCACGTGGAAGAAGGTTGCAGGTGCATACTCTTGTAAGGCAGGATGCAATGGCTGACAGAATACGCTATGCAATGGCCACAGGAAACTGGATTGCCGGGCAGACAGGTGTTTCGCAGCTGCTTGACCGCGTAAGCTATCTTTCCACTATTTCGCATTTGCGCAGAATCATCTCGCCTCTTAGCAAGAAGCATCCTCACTTCAAGGCACGTGACCTTCACGGTACTCACATGGGCCGGCTTTGCCCTTGCGAAACTCCGGAAGGCCCGAGTTGTTCGCTGGTCAAGAACCTGAGCATAATGGCTGAGGTTTCAATTGGCATGGATGATGAGGAAGTAACACGCCTGCTCAAAGCATTTGATATCAAGGAATGATGTTTATGGCTAAAAAAACAATCTCTTTCGGAAATGAAAAGACAGCAGTATACTTCAACGGCAGGAAGGTCGGCTTCCACGCTGATGGCGCTAACCTTGTAAAAAGATTGCGTGAAAAAAGGCGCATCAACGAGCTTAACCCTCAGCTGAACGTCTATTACAATAGGCGCCTGAACGAGCTGCACATAATCACCGACAAGGGCCGTGTTCGAAGGCCATTCATCGTAGTCGAAGATGGCAAGAGCAGACTTGCTCCTGAAATACTCCAGAAGCTCAGGAAGGGTGACCTTAACTGGCATCACCTTGTCAAAATGGGCATTATAGAATATCTTGATGCACAGGAAGAGGAAAACACTTTCGTTGCCCTTAGTGAAGAAGAAATCACTCCGGAGCATACCCATCTTGAAGTTGATCCTGCAGGTATGTTCGGCATTGTTTCATCAGTGCTTCCCTATCCTGAATACAATTCCTCACCCCGTATTACCATGGCGTGCGCAATGTCCAAGCAGTCGCTCGGTACGTTCATCACTAATTTCAATTTGCGTTATGATACTCGCGCATACGTAATGTATTATCCGCAGCAGCCGCTTGTGCAAACGAGCGTTTACCGCGCATTGCACCTTAAGAGCAAGGCTGCAGGCCAGAACTTTGTCGTTGCACTTACAAGCTACCACGGCTATAACATGGCAGATGCCATTGTCATAAACCGGGGCTCTGTTGATAGGGGCCTGGGAAGAACAGTCATGTTCAAGACCTACGAAGCTGAAGAGCGTGTTTATCCAGGTGGCCAGAAAGACTCAATAGAGATACCTACTCCTGATGTTGCAGGCTACAGGGGAGAAGAATATTACAGGTACCTGGACGAAGACGGCATAATAGTTCCAGAAAGCGATGTTTCAGGCAAAGTCGTTCTTGTTGGAAAGACTTCTCCGCCAAGATTCCTGGAGGAAGTTTCTGTTTTCGGCTCAATCGAGGAAAAGAAGAGAGAAAGCTCACTCGCACTCAAGGCAGGCGAAAAGGGCCGTGTTGATTCGGTGCTTTTAACCGAAGGCACAAGCGGCAATAGGCTTGTAAAAGTGCGTGTAAGGAGCGTCAAAGTTCCTGAGGTCGGAGACAAGTTTGCTTCAAGGCACGGGCAAAAGGGTGTTCTAGGCCTTCTCGTTCCACCTGAAGATATGCCATTCTCCTCGCAGGGAATTGTTCCTGATATTATAGTTAATCCTCACGCAATACCAAGCCGTATGACTGCAGGCCACCTGTTGGAAACCCTGGGCGGAAAAGCATCCTCGTTCGGCGGCATGCTCATGGATGGAACTGCATTCAGCGGCAACGTTGAATCTGATTACGTCGAGATACTCAAGAAAAATGGATTCGAGGAAAGCGGCAAGGAAGTCCTTTATGACGGAATTACCGGAAGGCGAATCGAAGCGCGCATTTTCATCGGGGTAGTCTATTACCAGAGGCTGCACCACCTTGTGTCAAACAAGATGCATGTCCGTTCACGTGGTCCTGTTCAGTTGCTTACTCACCAACCTACCGAAGGCCGCGCACGCGAAGGTGG
>CAZBWC010000101.1:0-4346 GCA_964495395.1 Microcaldota archaeon | reverse complement strand
TTTCCCTGGGATTCCTGACTCCCCCACGACGCTTCCTAAAGGCCAACCACACAGGGTTTGAGGAATCAGAGTCGGCGAGCACAGATTAACCATATTTTCTTTTTAGAACCAGCAACAATAATGCGCCTATGAATAACAGCGTGTTTGTTACATAGATAAACGGATCTGACCGAAACAGGCCATAGACTATCCAAAAAACGCCGTTCAGCATGCCGATAAGAATCCCGAACCAGGACAAATCATGTGTCTTTTTTGTTTTCCATGATATATACGCCTGAGGAAAGAACAGGCTCGCTGCTGTTATTGAACCCAGCAAACCAAAGACTGAGACGATATCGATCATAGAATAATTCGCATTACAAAGATTTATATAAGCATTCAGCTAGTAGATATTAGAAATTAAATAAACAATTTTTAGGATGGTAACATGTCACGCGAACGAATAAGCATGCCTATGACAAGTGCGGGAATACTCGGCATAGGCTCGGATATGAAAATAGCCGGGATAGAGATAGACCCCAGGGGCATAGTGCTGGCAGCCATAGTTTTCGTAGTTCTTGTAAAGGTTCTTGGGATTGTACTGGCATCTTCAGCGATTCAGTAAATAAGCATGAATTTTATCACGTTTTTCTGCAGGAGCCAGGACTAGGATTTTTTGCCTTTTCTCACCACTGCGCTCGAGCGCGACTATTAGGTCTGACAATGATGCGAGTGGCTTAATCCCGTCTTCAGTTGCAACACGAATGCTAACAGGCTTGAATAATTCAGGGGGTTTTGAGATTATTACATCACAGGAAAAGCGCTCTGAGAGATCGCGCTCAAGTTTGGCGGTGTTTACTTTAGAAGCTAGCGAAAACGTGAATGCCTCTTTGTAAAGCTGTCTTTTAGTAAGGCCCTGTACCCACATGCCCGCAGTTCCAGAGGACATCTTGGTAAGAAGCTCCTCATCTGAAAAGGTTACAAAGTCTTCCGGAGATACTAGGCCTTCATCCAATGCAGAGTGTATCGCACGCATAAGCATGTCTGCGGCAATACGGTTGAGAACATCATAAAGCGCGCAACAAGCATCGATTCTGCGGCTTCCAGCCCGCCTTCTGAGATGCACAACTCGTTTTTTTTCAGCACGAGAGTTCGAATTATCCTGTCAGAATCTATTACGCCGTAGGCAACTCCGGTGTTATGTGCATCCCGAAGAAGGTAATCCATACGATCGGCACCCAGGTCAGAGGTTATCAGCTGCCCTGAAGGATGATTCCCGAGATTCAGAAGTTCCCTGACGTTGAAGTTTTCGCTGATTATATCCTTCAGCTGGCCTTCAACTATCCGTTTGCCTATTTCCTCATGAGTCCCAAGATGAGCCACTAGTGCACGCTCGCCATCATGGGAAAGGCAGTGTGGCCAATATCGTGGATGAGCCCATAGAGGCGCACTTTGGCAACAGTGTCGCTGTCAAATTCCAGAAATCGGGCCATCAGTCCCGCAAGATGGGCAGTGCCGAGTGAATGCTCGAAACGGGTATGGTGTGCCGCAGGATAAACTAGATAGGCAAACGCCATTTGTTTTATGCGCCTGAGCCTCTGGAAAGAGGGATGGTCGATAATTCGCTTTTCGAATGCATCGAATTCGAGCGTACCGTGTGTATCGTCTTTTATGAACATTTTAGCACCTAGGCCAGAGCGAACACGCCCTTGTTTTTTTCTAATACGTCCCCTTGCTCAGCAAGAAGGTTAAGCACAGCAAGGCAGCCATCCTTGGGCAGCCTGCATTCAGCAGCAAGGGCATCTACATCCTTTGGCGATTCCAGCGATTTAAGCATTATAGGAGCCAACTTGGAGAAGAAAGATTTTGTAACTATGTAGAATTTGCCGTCAAAACCCTTGACACCCAGAACTGAATTATGCCTGCCCTGCTTGCGCAACGCATAGGAGAGCTTGCTTGCCATATCTGCATTTTCGAGAACAACGTAATCCTGGGACATAGGAGGTTGGTCAGGAGGTGAAGGAGTATTGGAAGCTTCTTTGGGGCTGGCATATGCCTGAACGACATCGCCCCTTTTTGAAGCGGCTGCAAAAACATTGTTGCTTATGTTGTAAACGCCATCCTTGTATTTGTTGCTGCGTAAAATTGTCAGATAACCCTTGTCAAGCAGGCCTTGCAGACACTGCTTCTCGTCCGCAGTGAGCATATTATCGACGTTTTCAGGAGTTCGCTGCTCAAAACGGATTTTCAGCAGCTTTTGGACAAGTGCCTTGGCATCTGAATCAAGAGAAAGCTGCCTTATGGCAGCTTGAGGCAATTGAGATATAGGCTGCGGAGAAGCATTTGGAGAAAGAGGAACGCTCAAAAGATAGTAGCCGGAGCGCAATATGAAGATCTCGGCTGAGGGATAGGCCAGGTATTCGTCAGGCAACTCAAGGTAGCATTTGCCGTCTTTTTTTATTATCCCTCTCTCCATAATTTACTTTCTCATGCTATTCTTTAAACAGTTTGCCTGTAGTTTAGCTTCATGGGCGATACGATCAGGTTTTGGGAGCTTGACGCCGTAAGAGGCATTGCGGTAGCCATGATGATTCTGTTCCACCTGCTGTTTGACCTGAATTATTTTGGCTTTGCTGAAATTGAACTGTACGAAGGCGGATTTCTGCTCTTCCAGAGGAGCATTGCATTCCTATTTTTGACGATTGTAGGCATATCGCTCTCAATAAGCAATGATAAGCACAATAGCAGCACATACTTCATCTTAAGAGGCCTGAAACTTGCAGCAGTAGCTGCATTAATTACAGTTACAACATTCATTTACCCGAACAACGGATTTATTGTATTCGGAATAATTCACCTTATAGTCCTGTCTGTGTTGCTCGCACCTGTTTATATAAGACACACACAAATGAATCTCGTAATCGGAATTTTGCTTTTGGTAGCAGGCATAGTCGCACCATTGCCCCAAATAAGCGAACCGTGGCTGCTATGGCTAGGCGTAAAGTTTCCAGGATTCAGCAGCCTTGACTATTACCCGCTTTATCCGTGGTTTGGGCTGGTGTTGCTCGGAACATATCTGGGTAAAAAACTCTATGCACCCCACGGCAAGAGGTTATTTAATTTCACTAAACCAGATTCCATGGCAATTGAAGCATGTGAATGGCTAGGCAGAAATGCACTCGCAATATATTTGGTTCACCAGCCGATACTAATTGCCCTGTTAAGCGCGTATTCCCTTCTGAGTTAGTACAAACAACCCGACAAAACCAAAAATCAGCACAGGTACACAGCAGGCAACAGTATCCCCGGTTGAACCAGAAGCCTGCTGAAGTGCCTGTTCAAGTTCGGCAGGAGCATTTGCAGTATAAACCTTTCCGCCACCTGAGGTAGCGATCCTCTGGGCATCTGCAAGTGCAGACTCGCTTAGATCGTATGCAACTACATTGACCACTGCGTAGCCATTGCTGTAGGCATAGGCAGCAGCTTCAGCCGGGTCTCCGCCATAGCAGGTCTCCTCGCCGTCAGTAAGAAGAACAATGACTCCGTTTTGTTTGGCCTCGGAATTAAGATAAGCAACTGCCTCCTGAATTGCAGCATATATAGGCGTATCTCCATAAGGTGAAATGCCGTCTATAGCGCGAGTAAGCATTAACTTGTCAGTAGTAAAACCCTGTATTACGCGAATTTCGCCGTTCATCGGATCCGGGTCAGAGTAGGTGTCTGTGCAGCCAGAGAACTGCATCACTGCAACTTCACTTGATGAACCAGAGATAAAGCCTTTGGCAGCGTCCTTTGCAGCATCAATCTTTATTTCACCCGAAGGGAGAGGATCTTCCATGCTGCCGCTTGAATCGATGACAAGCACGACAGGAGCTGAAAAAACCAAAGATAATGTCAGAATCAAAAATACGAAAGCTTTCATGCAATGAAATAGTGACATGTGTTTAAAAATATTTGGCGCACCTAAATACAACATGGACCAGGATATCTACAAAAGGGAACGCGAGCTAATCTACATGCACAAAGCCAGTGTGCGCTTTTTGAGGGAGCTGCCAGGCGTAGAAGAGGAAGAGATACTGCAGTTCGGGCTTGGTGCATAAATTTTCTTTATTTTTGTATATTTTATTCGGCAGCCAGTAAGTATAAAAACCTCTTTTTACTTAGTTAACTATGGCTATTTCACCATTTGAAGACAGGTATAATACGAAGATGAATGATATTTTTGACGAGGAGAACAAGCTAAGGAAATGGATTCGTGTTGAGGTCGCGCTTGCAAAAGCACATGAAGCCATAGGCAATGTTCCAAAAGGCACGGCAAAAGCAATTGAGCAGGCCGCGTCAAAGGTGAAACTTGAGCGCGTTAAAAA
>CAZBWC010000100.1:0-4392 GCA_964495395.1 Microcaldota archaeon | reverse complement strand
GCTCCATAGTCTTTTCCACACCGCACAAGGCAGGCGCGCTGTTCTCTGTGCTAAAGGTCTTTTCAGATTCAGGAATAAACCTGACGCGCATAGAATCCAGGCCCATGAGGGGGGAGCGAGGAAAGTTCGCATTTTTGCTAGATTTCCAGGGCTCAGATGCAGATACACGGATAAAGGATGTTCTGGAAAGCGTCAGGGGAGAGTCAGCAAGCTTCAGGTTCCTTGGCTGCTACAAGAGGTTTTCGGAATGAAAATAGGCATACTCGGATACGGAAAAATGGGCTCGTGGCTTGCACAGGAGCTGGCAAAAAAGCACGAGGTTGCGATCTATGACAATGATGAGGGCAGAACGGCCTCGGCAGCAGGCATCACGGTTCTAGGCAGCATCAAGGAGCTAAAAAAGTTTGCCCCGGATCTACTTGTAAATGCAGTAACTCTAAAGAACACTGTTGCAGCATTTGAAGAGGCGGTGCCTTTTTTGCCTGAAAATTGCCTGATTTCCGATATGGCATCTGTGAAAGGCCCGATTGCCGAGTATTACAAAAAATGTGGAATGTCTTTCGTGTCAGTGCACCCGATGTTTGGCCCGACTTTTGCCAATGTACAATCGCTGAAAGATGAGAATGCAGTCATAATAAAGGAAGGCGACGACAAAGGCAAGGCGTTTTTCAGGGAACTGTTCAGCGCATTGGAGCTGCATATTTTCGAATACACATTCGCAGGGCATGACAAGATGATGTCCTATTCGCTGACAACTCCGTTCGCAGCATCAATGGTGTTTGCAGCATGCGTGGACAAAACAACTGTTCCTGGAACCACGTTCGCAAGGCATAGGGCAATTGCAAGAGGCCTGCTTTCAGAAGAAGATAATTTGCTTGCTGAGGTACTTTTCAACGACCAGTCACTGGAGCAGCTTGGAAAGATAACTGCCAGGCTCGAGTTCATGAAGCATATTATAAAGGCAAAAGACCATGAAGAAGCAGTAAGGTTCTTTAACAAGCTCAGGAAGAATTTAGAATAAACGGCAAATGTATAACTTGGTTGATTTTATGCTGTACGAATTCTTTGAGAAGGTGTATGCGCTTGAAAAACAGGGAAAGCCGCTAGTGAAGCTTAATGTTGGCGAGCCTGATACACATCCGTCAGGAAAAGTACTGAGGGCAGCCTATACGGCAATGAGAGAGCACAAAGACAAATATGGCAGTGCGGCAGGAGAGCCTGACCTGCGCGAACGGCTTGCTGAATTGCATGGATGCAAAACCAGTAATGTAGTCATAACACCGGGTTCGAAATTCGGAATTTATGCATTGATGAAGCTGCTTCTTGGAGCCGGGAATGCGATGATGTTTTCCCCTCATTGGACTGCGTATGAGCTTATGTGCAAGTCAGTAGGGGCAACGGCAAATATAGTTAAGCTCGACAGCAGTAACTGGAATATTGATTTTGAGCAGCTTGAACAGCGCATCAATGCAGATACTAAAATGATAGTTCTCAACAGCCCTGGAAATCCTACAAGCAGGGCATGGGATATAGAGGATGAAGCTCATGTAGTTGAGCTTGCCAGGAAAAGGGGCATCGTAGTAGTGGCAGATGATGCCTATCGAGACTTGTGCTTTGACAAGAGAAAGGAGCGACAGTTTGAAGATGGCCTGTGCATAGTGAATACTTTTTCAAAAACATTCGGCATGACGGGTTGGAGGCTGGGGTATATGGTTGTGCCAGAAGAACTTGCAAAAAAGGTCATTGCATTCAACCAGATTACAATTACCAGCGCACCGGTGTTTTTGCAGCTTGCTGCACTGAAGGCACTGGAAGAAAAGGAAAAAACGGCAAACAAACTCCGTAACCTGTGCAAGAAGCGTGCAATGCTCGCTGCGAGCATGCTGAAAGGCAAGATGCAGTTCGTGAAGCCGGATGCTGGGTTTTACCTGTTTCCTGAAGTTCCTGGCGGTGATGGCACAGTATTTGCAAATTCACTCCTGGAAAAAGGAGTTGCTATGGTGCCTGGAGAGGCATTTGGCGATTATAAGAGGCATGTCCGCATATCTCTTTGCAAAGAGGAAACAGTTTTGAAGGATGCACTGGATAAGATTTGCGGAATAATATAGGGTAACTTATGAATCCAGATAATATAAAAAAGATGGCGTTATATGTTTCGATACTATCAGCAATATTACTCATTACCCTAATTGGCCTCGGGTTTCCGGGCTACGCGTATGCATTTCCCTTGCACGGGTTCCTCATTTCGATGTCGGTTTATCTTTTGTATAAAAAAAACTTCAAAGCAACGCTCCAAGAACTCGGAGTTCCTTGCCCCTCCAGCAGGTTAGTTATTTATGCCTGCCTTGGCCTTGTAGCTAGTATTGTTGTAGGTACAGTAATTGAACCCGTTCTGTTTTTCCTGAATATAAATGACTTATGGAAGGTATCGGAAAAGGTGCTGGAGGCACCGCAATATATTGCAATGCTGCTTTTCATAGTACCACCAATCAGCGAGGAGTTATTTTTCAGAGGCTTTCTTATGAAACGAATAGGCATATTGGGTTCGACAGTTATTTTCGCACTAGCGCACTTTTTCTATGGCTCTGTAGCCAATATAGTATTTACATTTTTTGTCGGTTTAGTCTTTGCTTACTTATATAAAAAATCAGGCAGTCTTCTTCCAGGTATTCTTGCACATGCAGCCTACAACTTCATGGCAGTAATGGCAGTATTAAACTCCGGATAACCGTGGCACAGTATAGCATGCATGGGAGCTTGAACATTTTGCTTGGTAGGGATGAGGGTGTGTTGAAGCCCGCACTGGATAAAATCGTTGCTGCCCTGCGAATCTGTATGGCTTAAATATTTTACATTAGTAATTACTTTATGCAACAAGCCAGGGGGCGAAGAAGCACGATTCAGTTTGCCGCTGCCAAAAAAAGGATGCGCCAGGCCCAGCTGGAGGTAAGCGAAAGAAGAAGGCTTGCGCTTATTTCAGGCATAATGGAACCTGATGTTGTAGTAACGCCAAAACGAACAAGAAAACCTTTTTCTAAGGCTGAAATAGCCCGAATTATCAGAGTCAGGACAGTGCTCATTACCAAGGGCCTCACAGATGGTGAAATATCAGGAGTTTTGACAGGAAAGATCAATGGAAGAAGGTCGGATGTCATAACAGATAAGATAAACGCATTGATCAGAAGTGGACGACTTGTTGAAAACCCCAATAAAAGAGGTCATGAATTTTCAGAGCAGGAAATAGCAGGTATTGTAAGTAAGAGGAAAAAACTCATGAAAAAAGGGTTCACAGATCATGAGATCGCACGTCTTCTGGAAACTGATTTGAGGCCTGCTTGCAGTTTAGTCGAAAAGATTGATGCGCTGGTGGCAAAAGGCGAACTAGAAAAAAACCCAAACAAAAGGGAACGCAGGAATTTTACCGATGAAGAATATGAGCACATTGTACTTAGGAGAAAAGAATTAATGCTGAATGGGCTGACCGACAGGGCCATTTCAATTGTTCTGGAAGGTGAAATGGCTGGGCGCAGCCATGGTACAATAAAAAATTACATTGGCATGCTGGTCAGCATAGGAGTGCTGGATAAAAATCTCAATAAAGGCAGGAAGCGCCATTTAACTTCTCCAGAGCAGGCAATGGCAGCCTGAAATGCAGGTACTCTGTCAGAGTCAGCCGAGTTTCTTTGAGTAAATTCCAACAATAGGCTTAAACCCAAGCCCTTTGTGGAATTTTTTTGAGCCCTTATTTATCTCAAAAACATCGCAAATCATCTCGTTAATGCCTTTTTCTTTGCAGTGCTTTGCAAGGTCATTGTAGAGGTTGGTGCCGATTTTGCGGTTTCTGAAATCAGGATGCACGTATACGTAATCAACATATGCATAGGTACGGTCAAACTTGCCATAGCTAACGCCAAAAGGAGTAGCATTGGATACCGTAAATTCCAGGAAACCAGAGGGTTTTTCACCCACTAGCGCAATCCTTATTTGGCGGTTTTTTATGTTGGAATGGATTCGGGCTTTCTCGTTTTCAGCATCAGGAAGTGCAAACTCCTCAATTGAGTAGATGTCCATTCTGCCTTTCCAGATGAAGTCAAAATCTTTTTCCGAGGCGAAACGAAAGGATATTTCAGACAGAGGCATGTTAATCAAAACATGCTGGCATAAAACAACTTTAAATCCTGCGGTTTTTGGGTAAATCAAAGAAAAAGTAGGGATATGAGAGGACTATAAGAGGGTTACAACTCACAGCACTGATCCAGCGGCCGTTGACAGTACAGAGGCGGCTGAAGCTATTTCCTAGGTAAAAATTAGTGATTGATAGATGGTCGCTTTCTTAGGGGGGAGTCAGGAGACCCAAGGGAACTAGAGGGGCGCTCCCCTCTGGTTGCCTTC
>CAZBWC010000099.1:0-4646 GCA_964495395.1 Microcaldota archaeon | reverse complement strand
AGACTGGGCTGCTTATTACTCTGCACAGGAATTCGAAGCAATAAGAAAATATACGCAGGAAGGCAAGACTGAGCTGCTTCCGGACCTACTGAAGGCAGGGCTCGGAAAGCGCATAACAATGACAAAAAAATCAGAGCAAGGCGACAGTTCGATGCCGATAAGCATGATGCTGACGGTGCTCGGCCTGGCTCTGCTGGGAATTGTTTTCCTCACCGACCTCGAGGAAAACATCAAGATCATGGTCATCGCTATTACATTAGGCATAGGCTTTCTTTTCGTGATATCGAATGCAACGGCAGGATTGGGCAAGAGGCTGAACCCTTTTGAGCAGAACACCCCGAAGCTCATAGTTGACAACAGCGGAAAGAAAACAGCTCCGTTCATAGATGCCACAGGAAACAAGGCAGGCTCGCTGCTCGGAGATGTAAAGCATGACCCGCTGCAATCAGGCGGCCTTGGAACGCCTGCACACCTGCGTGTTGAATCAGGAGCCATACAAAAAGCAAACAAGGGAGTGTTATTCATAGATGAGATTGCATCGCTGAAAATTAACTGGCAACAGGAATTGCTTACAGCGATGCAGGAAAAGCGCTACTCGGTAACCGGCCAAAGCGAAATGAGCTCAGGTGCAATGGTCAAGACAGAACCAACCCCGACTGATTTTGTGCTGGTCGCAGCAGGCAACCTGCCCGACCTCAAGCAACTTCATCCAGCATTAAGGTCACGGATAAGAGGCAGAGGCTATGAGATTTATGTTGAAGACAACATGGAAGATAACGAAGAGAACGAAAACAAGCTCGTACAGTTCATAGCGCAGGAAATAAAGAAAGACGGAAGGATACCGCATTTCAGCATGGAAGCTGCAAAGGAAATAATTTCCGAAGCTAGGAAGCTTTCAAGCAGAAGAAAAAGGTTCACACTTAATTTGAGAGAGCTTGGCGGGCTGATAAGGGCAGCAGGCGACATCGCAAAGGAAAAGAAACTTACTTTGGTCGAAAAAGAGCAAATTACTGAAGCAAAAAAAATATTCAATCCAATCGAAGGGCAGCTGGGCAGAAAACTCATAGAAGTGAAAAAAGAATACCAGACAATAATTACTGAAGGCTACAGGCTCGGCAGGGTGAACGGCCTTGCAGTGCTCGGAGGGGCGGAAACAAGTGCCGGATTAGTGTTGCCAATAGAAGCTGAGGTAACTCCGGCAGCATCAAAAAGCGAAGGCAAGGTTATAGCAACAGGCAAGCTCGGAACAATAGCCAAAGAGGCTGTGGAAAATGTGTCAGCCATAGTCAAGAAAAACATAGGTACAGACATATCACAAAAGGACATACACATCCAGTTCCTGCAGACTTACGATGTCGAAGGTGACAGCGCCTCAATCAGCGTTGCGCTTGCAGTGCTCAGCGCAATGACAGGCATACCTATAAGGCAGGATATTGCAATAACAGGATCGCTCAGTGTGCGCGGGGAAGTGTTGCCAATTGGCGGTGTGACTGCAAAGGTGGAAGCAGCAGCTGAGAGCGGCATAAGCAACGTAATAATACCAAAAAGCAATTTCGAAGACCTCGTGCTTGATAAAACACAAAAAATCAACATAATAGCAGTTGAAACAATCACAGAGGCTTTGGAAGCTGCGCTTAAGCCTGGAAAAGACAAGGACATGCTCATAAGGAAATTCAAGAAAGAGTATAAGGAATAGATTTTTCTTGGAGACATCCATATAGAGGTTAACCATTCATTCCCGAGCTTTCTTTGAAAAACCTTTTTTTGAAATCAAGCGAAACGTAAACCAACCCAAGGAGCACAGGAACTTCAACCAAAGGCCCGATAACTGCGGCAAAGGCAGCACCAGAATTAATTCCGAAAACGGCTATTGCCACTGCTATGGCGAGTTCAAAATTATTACTTGCAGCGGTCAGGGATAGCGTAGCAGTTTTTGAATAATCCGCACCGAGTTTCCAAGCCATGAAAAAACTAATAATAAACATGAGTACAAAATAAATGATAAGGGGAATGGCAACACGGATAACATCAGATGGAATTTGTAAAATCAAATCCCCTTTAAGGCTGAACATGATTATTATTGTGAATAACAAAAAGACCAGAGTTAGCGGGCTGATTCGAGGAATAAATTCCTTATGGTACCATTCTTCACCTTTACTGGAAGTTAGAATACGGTGGGTTGCAAATCCTGCCACGGCTGGGATTCCAAGATAGATAAGAACGCTTTCTGCAACCTGCCATATACTTACATTTACGATACTGCCAGAAAGTCCTAATAATGGAGGCAGAATAGTGATGAATAGCCAGGCATAAGCACTATAAAAAATTACCTGGAAAATACTGTTAAGAGCAACGAGCCCCGCAGCATAATCAGTATGCCCTTTTGCAAGCTCATTCCACACCAAAACCATTGCAATACATCGGGCTAACCCGATCAATATCAAACCCAGCATATACTCAGGCATATCACGCAAAAAGAGAATTGCAAGAACAAACATCAGGACAGGCCCTATGACCCAGTTTTGAAGAAGCGATAACGCAACAATTTTCTTATCCTTAAATACTTCGCCTACTTTTTCATATCTCACTTTGGCAAGAGGAGGATACATCATCAGAATGAGGCCGATTGCAATGGGAATAGATGTTGTACCAATTTGCAAGCTGCTTATCAATTCTGAAAACGAAGGCACAAAGGCACCTAGAAGTATTCCGATTGCCATGGCACCGAATATCCATATTGTCAGATATTTGTCCAAAAAGGAAAGTTTTTTTGTTCCCAAATCAATCACCATTTGTCTTTGCCTGCAGAAGTACTTTTAAGTGCTGCGAGACTGCTGGTGGGCTAACGCCATAAGACACCGGAAGATCGCAAGCGCACGTCTCCCTTTTTTTATGCGGATTAAGATTTTCAACGGGTAGAATCTCAGGTTATTTTTCTAGTACCCCTCAGCCTTCACCACAATGCTCTCGTCTATCGTGTTAATCGCGCTTATCGGAATATCGTATTTCTTGTCAACTGTGGTCTGCACCACTATGGTGCCTTCATTGCCGTCAATGCCGATTATCTTTCCAAGGTAGCTGCCATGCTCGTTAAGGACCTCCTTGCCTGAAAGCTTGAGCCGCATCAGCAGCGAGGTGCGGAGCTCTTTGACGAGCTTGGTGCTCATATAGCCTATGACTATGGCTGCGATGAGTGTGGTGATGAAATCACCGAAGCTGACATAGGGGCTGAACATGTTCAGTACCCAGTCACCGCCAACGCGCAGCATCAGAGTCGTCAGGATGCCAGCTATTGCATAAAGTGCATATCGGGTTATTATGAATTTTCTTTTTTCGAGTATTGCGTCAATTGCCTTGCCTGTTATTATGAGCAGGAATCCTACAAGCGCAACAACTACAGCATTTCGCAGTATAAACGCAATGGTCTTTTCAGCATCAAGGCTGAATGAACGCGCTGTCAGGTAAGTCTGGTACGCAATAAGCAGGGTGATTAACAAAAGCGCAAAACCGCCTATGTAGCTTACCCAGCTTGTTTTTTCTATAGAGAATCTGAAATCGCGCAATATCCTGAACGCATAGCTGTCGATGCCAAAGCCCTTGAGTATTAGGTATATGCCTGAAACTATGCCGACTGCCTGCCAGCCTAAACCGAGATAGCTTGAAAGCGAAATTGCAAGCAGCAAGAGGGCGGGCAAGCCAAGCAAAAGCCGTGAATAATGCGGATCCCTGAGCTTTTCAAGAAGCACGAAATAGGTTTTCTCCAGCTCCTTTGCCTGCTTTATGAAAATGATTTTCGTAGAGTCAATAGGCAAACGCGATTTTATTACCGGAAAAATTTCCTCGTCGGATGCACCATCAGTTATGAGAACGCATGATTCAGGGTTGTACTCCTGGATAATCTTGTCAAGCTGCCGGCTTATTGCCCTGTCTGCCTCGTAGCCAAGGTTTTTGTGGCCTGCAAGAGTAACAACCTCAGCACTTACGCCTTCTTTTTTCATCTGATCGTATTGCTTTACTGCATAAAAAATAACGTTTGAATCAGGGTCTTCCGGGTCTGCTAAAGCTAATTTAGTCGCCGCCTGAATGTTTTTCTGCCTGCCTATTACTGGGGATGGTACCTGCGCCTTCTCGAAAAGGTCGTTGTCACGGTCTATACAAAGCAGCAGTATAGGGCGTTTCATGAATATCCTACCTTGTTGGACATTAAAAATCTTTCTAGGGGCCTAGCAATAGATAAGAGCGCAAAGATAGTGTAGAAAAGACAACGGCGACTGTCGCAGCCCAAGAAAGACAGTAAACTGCGACCTATAAGAAAACATTTAGGATGGCAGCGAATGGCAGAAGTGCGCTAAGAAAACAAAAGTACTCTCCAGCGATAGGTTTTAAAGTTGGATTCACCAAAGGAATTGTTAGCGATTTTTGGAGAGATGAGATTATGGAACTTACAATAGTCAATAAAGATGCTAACATGATAGAAGTTGAAGTCGATGTGGACAAGAGCCTGTTGGGCTGGCTTGTCGAGAAGCTTAACGGAGACAAGAGCGTCGAATTCGCAACGTAGAAGCAGGACCACCCGACAATAAGGAAGCCTAAGCCGGTGCGTAAGACAAACAGCAAGGAAATAAAAAGCCTGGTTCAAGAGAAGA
>CAZBWC010000098.1:1308-4699 GCA_964495395.1 Microcaldota archaeon | reverse complement strand
GATTGCTTTAGTGTGTGTAGAGAAAGGAGATGAAGGCATAGATCTGCAACAGGTTAAAGAGGATATAGTAAGAGGCAGGGAATTGCTGAAGGTACCCGAAATAATAGTCAGTGCGTTTGCACATCTGAGCGCAGATGTAGCAGAAGCAATGGCTGCAAGAGAGATTATGGACAGGTTAGTGGAAATGATAATGATTACAGAGCCGCAAGTCAGGCATTTGCCATTTGGATGGGATAAGTCACTTGATATGCACATACCAGCGCACGGGTTTAATGTGGCCTTCCGCTCTTTTGAACCTGGAAGTAGTATATGGGACAGAATAGCTGTCGAATTCGACAGGTATATGGGCAGGACAGGCCATTATGACGCACAGTCAAAGGTGCTTGAGAAATTAGGCTCACGCGGACATGTTAGAGGTAAGGTGCTTGACGTATGTTGCGGAGCAGGCAGGGCTGGATTGGCTATAAGCGATAGTAAGAGGGTTAGTTCAATAATAGGCATTGACAGCTCAGAACAGATGCTGCGGATAGCCAGATGCACTTACAATCCAAAAGCCATGTGGATAGAGGCTAACGCGATTAAGGCCATGAAAATGTTGACCAGTAATATTTTTGAAACAGTGCTGCTTATCAACGGCTCAGCCTATATGGATTTTGAAAAGTTCCTAGAAGCAGCAGCCAAATTAATAGCAAGAGAGAGTGGTAGGCTCGTAGTGTGTGATGAAGACCCGTTCATAAGCGGATTTGATGCTGGAAGGAAAAGACATTATTCGATAGCGGATTTAAGAAGGATTATTTCTAAGGAATTCGCGATAATCGATGAAGCCAGTGCACCGATAGACAGAGAGCATAGATTAACAGGGATAGTAGCAAGAGTACGGTGATTTATTTCCGTACCTTGACGTCCCATAGATAACCGCTTCTACGAGGAACATTATTGCGCTCCACGATAATAGGATGATTATTTGCAGCAAGAAAATCGCGCAATGCAGCAAGGGTCTGCTCTGAAACCTCGTCGTTATTCATCCAGGTACAGGGTTTTTTCGTAAGGATACAGCTTGCAATAACTTCAGCGTCGGTTTCGCCAAAACCAAATGACATAACTTTTTCGAGCATTTCACGCTCATGCTGCGGGAGTTTCGATATGTTAAGGGCCATGAGTTGGTCATTAAAAGAAGGATTTTTATTCAGGTTGGGTTTGTTTGATTTTGTTCAGTAATGATTCGATAGGCATCGTTGATATTAGAAACCTTGAAGCTCGTGTTTGTGGGGTTTTTAGCGAGGAGAGTTTGTTTGATAGTGTTTTCGTAATCTCGGTAAAAGGCAATGAAGCAGTGTGGTGGATTTTGCCGATTGAAATAGTAAGTGAAACGTGGGGAGTTTTTCTTCCGCGGGTTTTTAGCCCCCAAAAGCGCATTTTATAACAGGATGAGAGCACCTCTTCAAGTTGCGTGGCGAGGAGGTGTGAATGTAAAACTGATTTTTTCCCACCAGCAATTTCAGATACAATGACTGTACCATCTCCGAAGAGGTCTATTGACCTGAGCCGAGCCTTGCCTGCCTCTTCGTAATGCAACCCAACGTTATGGAAATCATGCATCTGCAATGCCTGCCTTAGGGCATCCTGAAAATCCATGCAACTACAAAGAGATTAAAATATTTAAGAGGTAGCATAAGGCATGGAAACCAAGCAAGTCGGTGAAGCGCCAAAAGAATTTACAGTAACACCATGGGAAGTTAGCGGTAAAGTCGATTATGATAAACTGATACATAAATTCGGGACTAAGCGCATTGATGACGGTTTGCGCGAGAAGTTGAAAAAACATTCAGGCAAGCTCCACCTGTTCTTGAAAAGGGGATTTTATTTTTCCCATCGCGACCTGGATTTGGCCCTTAATGATTACGAACAGAACAAAGGATTTTTCCTATACACCGGAAGGAAGCCTTCAGGCCCGATGCATTTGGGGCATCTGACACCCTTATTATTTACCAAGTGGCTGCAGGATGTTTTCAAGGTGAATTTGTACATAGAGATAACCGATGATGAAAAATTCGTATTTGACAGAAAGACTGATTGGAAACAGATTGATGGATGGGCAAAGGACAACATACTTGATATTGCAACAGTAGGGTTTGACCCTGACAGAACTTTTATTTTCAGGGATAAAGAATACATTAAGCAATCCTACCCAATTGTGCTGGATATTGCGAGGCGGATAACTTTTTCCACAACAAAAGCAGTGTTCGGGTTTAATGACCAGAGCAACATAGGCCAGATATTTTATCCAGCATACCAGTGTATGCCAACATTCTTTGAAAAAAAGCGCTGTTTAATACCCTGTGCAATAGACCAGGATCCTTATTGGAGGATACAGCGTGACGTGGCTGAGGGATTAGGATACAAGAAAACAGCTGCAATACACAGTATGTTCCTGCCACCCTTACAAGGGGTGGAGGGCAAAATGAGTGCATCGCAGGCAGATACAGCGATATGGCTTACCGATGATGAGAAAACAGTCCAGAAAAAGATAATGAAGTACGCTTTCAGCGGAGGCCAAAGTAGCGTTGAAGAGCACAGGAAAAAGGGCGGCCGTACAGATATAGATGTAGCATACCAATGGCTGAGGATACTCTTTGAGCAGGATGATAAAAAGCTCAGGCAACTGCATGATGATTACGAATCGGGAAAGCTGCTCACCGGGGAGATGAAACAGATTTTGGTCAGTAAAGTAAACGCCTTCCTGGGCGAGCATCGCGAACGGAGAAAGGCTGCAGAGAAGCTTGTTGACAGGTTCATGTACTCAGGAAAGCTGGCAAAGGAAATGTGGGAAAAGGAATTTTAGAGGCATAGAAAATTATTTAAGTGCCACCAGAGCAGCTTTTAGCATGGGCGACCTTCCTGAATTTAGGCTGATGAAAAAGCACGGTTTTCGGCTTCTTCCATATGGCCTCGCGTATAATGAAAAGGAAGCTATTGATATTGCTGAAAAAATAGGCTATCCTGTAGCAATGAAACTCATTTCTCCAAAGGCGAGCCACAAAACAGATGTAGGAGGAGTGAAATTAGGGATAAAAAACCATATAGGCGTAAAGCTGGCTTTCAAGGAATTCAAGAACATAGCCCAGGAAAAGAAGATAGGCATGAACGCTGCGCTAATCCAGAAAATGGCGCGTAAAGGCGTTGAGCTTATAGTAGGCGGTAAAAGAGACGAGCAGTTTGGTAATATGATAATATTAGGTTTAGGAGGCGTTTATGTCGAAGTGTTCAGAGACATAAGCGCAAGGCTCTGCCCCATAACAAAAAAGGACGTGCTGCGTATGGTCGATGAGTTAAAATCGCATCCGTTAATCACGGGCACGCGCGGTAAGAAAGGAATTGATATAGCCGCATT
>CAZBWC010000098.1:0-1298 GCA_964495395.1 Microcaldota archaeon | reverse complement strand
TAATGCTGAAAACATGCAGTTTAATGGAAAAAGAAAAAATAACTGAACTAGACCTGAATCCGGTTATTTGCGACGAGAGAGGCTGTGATTTGGTCGATGTGCGAATGGTTAATGGTAGAAGGGTGAAGAGATGAAGAGCCTGAACAAGAACCTCAGATATGTTTTTGACCCGAAAAGCACGGCGATTATAGGAGCCTCACCAAACCCCGGCTCAATAGGCAACGTTATCATGAAAAATCTTGTCGAGGGAAAGTATGCTGGAAAGATTTACCCTGTTAATCCAAAATATGATGAAGTTATGGGATTCAAGTGTGTCAGTAAGATAACGCAGATAAAAGGCAGGATAGAATGTGTGGTGATTTCCATACCAGCACAGGCAGTCCCAGAGGTTCTCAGGCAGGCTGCAAAAAAAGGCGCCAAAGGCGCGGTCATAATCAGCGGTGGCTTTTCTGAGGCAGGAAGAACAGACCTGGAAAATCAGATCAGAGCAATTGCGCTGCGCCATAATATTGCGCTGGTAGGGCCGAATTGCATCGGAGTCTATAATCCATATACAGGAGTCGATAGTGGCTTCAATCCGCCATATAAGTCAGGCAGGCCTGGAAAGGGCAGGATCGCGCTCATAAGCCAGAGTGGTGCAGTAGGAGCGTGCATAACTGATGTGGCTGCAAAATATGGAATAGGAATTTCAAAATTTGTTTCTTATGGAAATGCAGCTGCGCTCAACGAATCAGACTATCTGGAATATCTGTCGGATGATAAGAAGACTGATTCAATAGTGTTGTATATAGAGGGCACTAAGAACGGTAGGAAGTTGTTTGAAACACTTGATAGAATAAACCACAGAAAGCCTGTTGTAGTTATGAAAGCAGGTAGATATGGAAAGGCAGCAGAAGCAGCAAAGTCACACACAGGAAATATTGCAGGTAATTATTTAGCTTATCACGCTGCCTTCAGGCAAGCAAGGGTTACAGAAGCAGAAGATTTAGAGGAGATTTTTGATTTCATACGTGTTTTTGAGCAGCCGCTGCCAAATGGCAAGAGAATTGCGATAGTAACGAATGGAGGAGGCATGGGTGTATTGAGCGCAGATATGGTTGAACAGAACAAGATGGAGTTTTGTGAATTTGGAGCTAAGACGTGTAAACAGCTTAAAAAAATCCTCCCCTGGTACGCCAGTGTGAGAAATCCGCTTGACCTAGTAGGGGATGCAAGAGTGGAGCTTTATTCAAAAGTAATAAGCATATAGATGAAAGATAAGGGCGTAGATGCGATTTTGATCGCAACATTATATCAGG
>CAZBWC010000097.1:4495-4732 GCA_964495395.1 Microcaldota archaeon | reverse complement strand
TTCTGCAGGCAATATTCATCTTCGCCTGTGCGCCATTGCTCATAGGCATAATGCGCAAGGTTAAGGCCCGCCTTCAGGGCAGATCAGGTGGTCCTCTATTGCAACCATACCTGGATGTAATGAAACTTCTGTCCAAGGGCACTTCCAAAAGTGCAGTGACTTCGTTTGTTTTTGTTATCGCGCCTATAGTCGGCTTTGTTTCTATTGCAATAGCGGCACTCGCTATGCCTGTTTTTT
>CAZBWC010000097.1:3730-4485 GCA_964495395.1 Microcaldota archaeon | reverse complement strand
CTCACTGCGCTTTCGGGGCTCGATGCAGGAAGTTCGTTCGGAGGGCTAGGCTCGAGCAGGGAAATGCTCTATTCAGTACTTATCGAACCTGCACTTTTCGCAGTTATCCTTTTCCTGGTGACCTCAGGTACTTTCAGCACAATTGCGCCTCTGGCAACCGGAAGTGCTGCCTGGGAGTCATTGATTTCATCTCCTACCAACTGGCTCGGCGCTCTCGGCCTCTTTATAATTATCCTTGCCGAATCCGGCAGGCTGCCATTTGATAATCCTGCAACGCACCTAGAGCTCACCATGGTCCATGAGGCAATGATACTCGAAAATTCAGGGCCTGACCTTGCGTTGATAGAATGGGCCCACGCTGCAAAGATTTTTCTCCTATTCTCGCTTATGGCCATCCTATTCGTTCCTTTTGTGCCTCACGACGGCTTGCTCAGGCCAATAACCATCATGGGTGTTTCAATTATTCTTGCAGTGCTCACTGCGGTAGTCGAGACCATAAGCGTAAAAGTCAGGCTTTTCAAGGTCGGGGAGCTGCTGTTGCTTGCAATGCTCTTTGCCATCCTCTCTTTCACTACTACCCTATTCAAATTTGACATACACAATGAGACTCTTACCACTGCACTGGTTTTCGTGATGCTTATAAGCTCGCTTTATTTCTTGTTCAGTGCAACTTTCAGCCGCCGTCTTGAGATATATATTGTCCAGAGCTTATGCCTTGTATTCATATTTCTCCAGGAAGTCCTTTCTCAGGGTAC
>CAZBWC010000097.1:2780-3720 GCA_964495395.1 Microcaldota archaeon | reverse complement strand
TATTTTTCACTACTGTTATTTTCAAGCTTATAACAATACCTATCCTGTTCTATCAGATGTTCCAAATAATTCCTGGGGAGATAAAGCTGCTCCCAATGCAATTTTATAACGTGTTCAGGGCAACAAAGAAAGAAATCCGGTTAAACCTTGACTTTGACCCGCTTTTCCTTGACGCACCCATAACGCCAACGCGCGCCCTCATATACTCTGGTGTGTTGATTGTTCTTGCATTTGTGCTCTCATCACTTTTCGGTGCCACCACGCTTATGCTGCCGCTTGCGCTATCGCTTATACTTATCGGCTTGCTGATGATTTCAGTCAAGACTCATCTGTTATTGCAGCTGTTCGGTTTCCTTTTCATGGAAAACGGAGTGGTGTTGCTTCCTACAGCCCTTAAGATCGAAGTGCCCTTCATTGCTGACACTGTCGCATTCTTCGATGTTTTAATACTGATCATAGTTGCAGTGCTGCTTGCCTTCAAGGTACGCGGCACGCTCGGTAACCTTGATACAAAATATCTGGATGAACTTATAGAAAAAAGGTGAACAGATGCTCGAATACATAATACTTCCATCAATTATCGCAGGCCTGCTATCATTCCTATTTTCGAAAACTCCAAAGCTCTCTGAAATGGTTACAATTGCAGGAGTTTCGCTTACGGCTATCTTCACCTTCTGGTCGCTGTGGGGATTTGTCCAGTCGCCTATTCCGTTCGAAGATTTATACGGTCTCCTGTACCTGGATTCTGTATCTGCTATCTTTACTTCACTTACCGTCCTGGTTGCTCTATTTGTCTTCATCTATTCTATCGGTTACATCCGCCATGAAGTAGATGAAGGTGTTGTGGACAAAAACAAGCTCGGGGGATACTATTGCCTGCTTTCATTTTTCCTCGGTGCGATGCTGACGGCCACCCTAGCGGCGAACATCATTGTCATGT
>CAZBWC010000097.1:0-2770 GCA_964495395.1 Microcaldota archaeon | reverse complement strand
CGCCATAGAAGCCACGACCCTTGCCACTGTTTTTCTTATCAGCTTCTATAACACTACTGGTTCGATTGAGGCTGCATGGAAGTTTTTCATAATAAATTCAGTTGGCATACTTCTCGCACTTGTTGGAATAATGTTCCTTCTATACGCCATCTTTCCGCCTGGGACTGAAGGCGGTGGGGATTGGCACGACCTTCTTGTCGGGCACGTAGGGGCGAATATTTTCTTCATGAAAATCGCATTTGCATTTATATTTGTGGGCTTTGGCACGAAGATTGGCCTTGCCCCGCTCCATGTATGGCTTCCGGATGCGCACAGCCAGGCTCCAACTCCTGTGAGCGCGCTCCTTTCCGGAGTCCTGTTAAACGTAGCTTTCTACGGCATACTGCGAGTCTATGAAATCATATCATCATCTGCGGAGCTCGTGTCATTTGCATCCAGCCTGCTCATTTTCTTTGGCCTGCTTTCTCTTGCTTTGGGTTCACTCCGCCTGTACTTCCAGCACAACATAAAGCGCATGTTGGCATATTCAAGCATAGAGAACATGGGGATCGTGGTGCTTGCACTAGGGCTTGGAGGCCCAATCGGCATATTCGCATCCCTTTTCCACATGGTTTCCCATTCGTTTGCAAAACCTCTTGCATTCCTTGCCAGCGGCATGATTGCATCTGCATTTAAAACCAAGGAAATCAAGCTCATAAGCGGTGCTGCGCAGGCAATACCTTTAGTGGCAATACCCTTTGTTTTCATTGCAGTCGGCATTGCTGGTAGCCCGCCTTTCGGCACCTTCTTTTCCGAAATAGGCATATTGGCAGTGTCTTTGTTGTCAGGGCAATTCCTCATTGCGGCCCTATTTATCATCTTCACAATAGTTGCTTTTGCAAGCTTGCTATACCATACCTCCGAAATGAGTTTCGGGTCAAAATCTTCAAACGCAGTTGAATCTAAGCCTGCTCTCACCATGTTAGTGCCCTTCATCGTTCTTTTGCTTCTTGCAATCTATTTCGGCCTTATGCCTCCGGGAGAATTTCTCAAGCTTCTTGCTATGGCGGTAAGGTCTATAGGAGGTGCTTGAGATGGTTACTGAAACAAAAAAAGCTGCTGCATCAGCCAAGAAATCCCTAAATTCAGATGCTATTGAAAATTGGGATGAGCGCAATGATTGCATATGGGCCAAAGTTTCTCCAAAAGCGTTACTGCGTGTATGCGCTTCGTCAATGGCAAACGGGGCTGTTTTTGATTCTGCTTTCATATCGTCTCACTCTGGTGGCTTCACTGTCCACTACCTATTCCGCATTTCCGGCAAGATGCTGGTTCTGCAAGCTGATGGCAAAGATTTCAGTGCTTTGTCTGCAAACGTGGCATCTGCATTGTGGGACGAGCGAAAAATGCAGGACCTGACTGGCTTGAAATTAAAAGGCATTCCTGATTCAAGGCCTCTTATCTTCCATCCTGAAAGTGAAAATCCCGATTCTCATCCTGTAAGTAATAAGCCATTTTCAAAACCCGAAAGCCGGGTTTACCTTATAGACGGCACTGGTACCGAAGGTGAATTTGAGATCGCAGTAGGCCCTGTCCATGCGGGTATAATAGAGCCTGGGCACTTCAGATTCCATGCATTCGGCGAGCAGATAAAAAAGATGGAAACGAGAATGTTTTATCTACACCGCGGTGTGGAAAAAGCCGTGGAAGGTAAGAGTGCGGACGAAGTTCTTCCAATGATTGAGTCAATATCAGGTGACGAATCAGTAGCTAATTCAGTTGCCTATTGCCATGCGGTTGAACGCGCTTTGGGCCTTAAAGTTCCCGAACGTGCCGAGTTCATACGCGCGATTCTCATGGAGCTCGAGCGCATCTATAGTCATCTTGCTGATTTAGGCGGTATGCCGACTGATGTGGGGTTCTACCTTTCAGCTTCCAGGTTTGCCGTACTCCGTGAGGATATGATGCGGCTCAATCAGCAGGTTTCAGGAAACCGCTTCCTGCGTGGTCTGTGCACTGTAGGTGGATTAAGCGGAGATCTTGACAAAAATAAGTTTTCAATTATTCTGGGTGCACTTGACGCATTCACGAAAGGGCTGGATAACGTTGAACAGATCACGTTCAAATCCTCAACTTATCTTGACCGTGTTTTTTCGACCGGAACCGTATCAAAGCGAATTGCAGCTGATCTTGCGCTCGTAGGCCCTGGAGCCAGAGCATCTGGCCTAAGCTGCGACCTGCGTAAAACACTGCCTTATTCTGTTTATTCCAAAGTGCCATTCAGTGAGTCAATTGAGAAAAACGGCGATGTGCTGTCAAGATTTCTTGTAAAGATTGCTGAAGTCCGGGAATCAGCCAAAATCATAAAGTGGCTCATAGCTCACATGCCCACAACTGGATTGCGTTGTGATTTCAAATTGTCCTCAGGCGAGCATACTGGAGTTGGCTGGAGCGAAGCCCCGCGAGGTGGATGTACGTTCTTTGTTGAACTATCTGATGCTGGCAAAATCCAGCGGCTTGCATGCAGGACTGCCTCATTCAGAAACTGGCGTGCACTTGAAAAGGCTGTAGAAGGCAATATAGTTCCTGATTTCCCGCTTATCAACAAAAGCTTTAACCTGTCCTATGCAGGGGCGGATTTGTGAGGGATTGAATATGCTGTTCGAAATACTAAAATTGGCATTTGATTTTTATCCTGACCGCGTATCGGAGAACTCTCCTGATCCGGCAGTGCGCGAGGTTGCCAGCTTGCTCAGGCAGCGGCCATTTTCATTGTTTTCAAGGTCAATAC
>CAZBWC010000096.1:2246-4746 GCA_964495395.1 Microcaldota archaeon | reverse complement strand
AGTCGCTTGAGATAATGGAATTGCTGCAGCAATATGCAACCTCATTCGAGCCTGCAAGCATTGATGAGGCCTTTCTGGACATTTCAGGCAAAGCCAGAACATATGGAGATGCCGGGAAGCTGGCTAAAGAAATCAAGCACGCAGTGCTTGCGGCATTCAACCTGACCTGCTCAATTGGCATCGGTCCCAATAAGCTGATCGCAAAAATAGCAAGTGATTTTCAAAAGCCTGATGGCCTGACAATTGTCATGCCTGATGAGGTGCAGCAGTTCCTCGATCCATTGCCTGCACGTGACATTCCTGGCATCGGAAGCAAGACATCCGAATTCCTAAAGCAGCACAATGTTGAGACAATCAGGCAATTGAGGCTTAAGGATCCTGCATTTCTGCTTGAATCATTCGGAAAAAAGACTGGCCAATGGCTTATATCTGCATCAAATGGCAAGGATGATTTGCCTGTAGGCACTATGCAGGAACAGAAGCAGGTCAGCCGGATAGTTACCATGAAGGAAAATTCAAGAGAGCTTAGCTATATTTTGGCCTCACTTGAAGAGCCAATAAAGGATCTGAAGTATTACATTGATTCTGCTTCCCTTGCCTTTGGCAGTGTGGGAATAAACGCAATTGACGCTAAATTGCAGCCACATGCAAAATCCAGGGCGCTTGCCCATCAGTCTGATGACATTGTACAAATTCAAAAGGCGGTGCGCGAGCTTTATGCTGACTTATTGCGCTCTACTGAAATCGAATTTCGCCGGGTCGGGGTGCGGCTGGAAAAGCTCCAAAGCAGGGAAGGCCAGAAAAAGCTGGGGGAATTCTAAGTTCTATTATGCGTGTTTAAAATAACTTTGATTAATATTTTTGCTATTAATTCAACAGGGCTTAATTATGATATTAACTTATAAAGGACATGTGGTCCTAGATTGCGTAGTGCCGCCATTCGCGTGGACCCAACATAAACGGGCAGACCAAAGAATCTATGAAAGAACCACTGATCTAAGGAGGATGCTGGCTCACGCAGTACTCCATGAGGCAATCAGAGATGATTGGGATGCAATCAGAGGTTTCATGCCTGCAGTAACTGCGACCTATATCAGCTACCAAAAAGGCGTACCTGAAGCAGTGGTTTGGAATGAAGGGGGAGCGAGAACCACAATTCCATTTCCAGTAGAGAGTGGCTGGTACATACCTGATGGGAATCCATTCGCAATCCCTAACGGGGCACGTAGTGATAGGCGTAATCCCCATGCTCTTTTTTTAGACATTGAAATTGCCCTAGCACTCACGCCTTTTTGCGGTCGTCTGGTTCGTGGCAACGGTCCATTTTTTGATGGGCGTGGCGTCTATCTTGATATCGCACACTCATCTAATGGTGTAGCTATCGGCATTTCAGGATTATCAAACTTCTTAACCTCATTGCCAAAACACGAACTTGCTAAAGTTGATCCAATCGCATTATTGACAGAAGCTGAGAGATTAGAACAGACCGCATTTACCTTTGCCTATCGTTCTGATGCACTAAAAGCTGAACATAGCTATCTTTTTATAGAAGGGCCTTTGGAAAACGCAAGGCTGCTTAGGGCAGCCGTAGCTCAAATCCAGGCTGCGAGAGCGCAATAAAAAATCAATAAATCAGTTCCTCTCGCCATAATCATCCATGAATTCCATGAACTCCTTGAGCATTGGCTTTGTTACTGACGGTTTTCTGTTAGATACTATTTCGGCCAGCCTGATGGTGCTGAGTTTTGCCTCTTTCCCGCTTATCTTGGATTTGAGAGCTTCCATCTTTGCCATCTGGCAGATGCTGGCTATATCTGCACCTGTGAACCCATTTGTCATTGACGCCAGCTTGCCCAGGTCGATTCCTTTTGCGAATTCGCCTAAGTGTATTTTGAATATCCCTGCCCTGCCTGCCTCATCAGGCTGGGGTATGTAAAATATCTTGTCAAACCTCCCTGGCCTGAGCATCGCAGGGTCAAGCATACTCGGCTTGTTTGTCGCACCTATCAGCACAACTCCCTTAAGCTCCTTCATGCCGTCAAGCTCTGTCAAAAACTGGCCGAGTATCTCAGCATCTGCCCCCATCGAGCCTCTTGCAGGCGCTATCGTCTCTATCTCATCTATGAATATTATGGCCGGGGTGTTCTCCTTTGCCCTGTTGAATGTTTCCTTTATCACTGTCACTGCCTGTGTGTAGCCCTTGCGCACAAGTTCTGCCCCGCTCAATGACTGGAAGCTTGCCTTAAGCTCGTTGCTGGCTGCCTTTATTATGAGCGTTTTGCCTGTGCCCGGCGGCCCGAAAAGCAGTATGCCCTTATTCGGCTTCAGCTTGAATTCTTTCATCTCTTTTTCATGGAGGAGTGGGAATTCTATTGTATCAAGCAATGCCGTTTTAACCTTGTCAAGCCCTGCAACATCTTCCCATCTTATCACGCCTTCTTTTGGCTTTTCCTTTTCATTTATTCCTGTGCGGCGCTCGACATTCAGCCTGATCCTTTCA
>CAZBWC010000096.1:373-2236 GCA_964495395.1 Microcaldota archaeon | reverse complement strand
CTTTCATAATCCTCAAGTGCTGCACTGCTCGTACTGGGTTTCATTGCCGCAAGTACTGCCATTACGGACTCCATGGTTACGGGCACAACAGAGCCTTTTCTTCCTGCTTCCTTTGCAGTTGCCTTTATAGCTTCCTGTACGATATTCTTTATGTCTGCACCTGAGAACCTGTCAGTTTTTTTTGCAAGCTTCTCGAAATCAACATCATCGCTGAGTGCATTGTTCTTCTCCATTTCCCTAAGGTGCACCCTGAATATTTCTTTTCTTGCGCTTTCGTCAGGCAGGTGCATGTAAATTATCTTATCAAACCTCCCTGGCCTGAGCAGTGCCGGATCAAGCTGGTTCGGTATGTTTGTTGCGCCTACGACTATGACTGGCTTGGCAGATTTGAGACCGTCCATTTCCTGCAAAAGCACGCTAAGTATCCTTGGCCCCACGTCATCTGAGGCATAGCTGGTCCTGTTCTTGCCTATGCTGTCCACCTCGTCAAAAAACAGTATGCTTGGAGCATTCTTTCTTGCTATGGTGAATATTTCGGAGAGGTTTTTTTCAGATTCGCCGTACCATTGCGACAATATATCGGAAGACTTCACGTAATAAAATCCGTATTTGAGCTCCTTTGCTAAGGCACGCATCAGCATCGTCTTACCTGTACCTGGCGGCCCGAAAAGCAGCACACCAGAAGGCGGTTTTATTCCGTAAGTGTAGGCCAGTTCTTTTTTCTCCAAAGGCATTACTATGGAGTCACGCAATTCCTGTTTTACATCCTCGTAACCGCCTATGTCGTCAAGGGATTTTTCCTGCTTGCCTAGTGCCATGTCGGTTATTCCGAATTTGCCGAATGTTTTTTGCTTTTCTTCGTGTATTGCCTCTGTTTCACGGGTTATTCTCGTTGCAACTGCCATCGTAAGGCCTATGTTCACTCCGGTGCCGAAAAGTATTCCTATTCCATAATAGAACCCCGGTACTATGGCCAGCGAAAGGCTTGAGATGAACTGCGAGTGCCTGCCTGATAAATAGCTGGCTGAATAAAGTGCGATTGCCCATGCTGCCATCTGTATGATGCCTGAATCAGCAATCAGGATGGTTATTATATTATGTGTGAAAAGGCCCAGTGCATTGGTCACCTGCGAAATGACACCTGCTGAAATCATGCCGCTGAAAGCGCTTGCAATTGCTGAAGGTATTGCCAGCAGCCCTATTTCCGGTTTGCTCAGAAGCAGTGCTCCTGATAGCGGATAAAGCTCTTCCCTTACCGGCATAAATGCGCTATTTTCAACGCCCCACAATGTTGAAAGAAGCAATATCGTAAGCACTGCCGGGAGCGATATGAGGATGCTTTTTTTCGAGCCGAAATGAAATACTGCCAACAGCATGCCGAGCACCGTTATCCATCCGAATACGGGCAATTCCCCGAAGCTGAACGGTGCCATTATCAATATCTGGAGCGCTGAAACTATTTTCCAGTTTTCAAACATCTCGAACAGCACTATTGCCAAGGCTATCAGAAAGAGCCATCCGAATATCGGTGATTGGTATGCTATTGCAGGAAATGCGAAGACCATGCTCATGAGAGTTCCGAGCCACGGCACCTTGAATCCTACAATTGCAGTGAGTGCTGCAACTGCTGCTATCACATACACTGGATAAAACGGTATTGCGCCTAACAGGAATAGCGTACCTAAAAATATTATCATGCTGTTCCAAAGGCCTTCGTTCTGCTCTGCAAGCCTTATATAAGCTGCAACCTTCTGTTGAGCCATGCTCTTCTGATTGTGCTTGAACATCAACAAGCTTTCTTAGTAAGCGCTTAAAAACAATTCCTTTGCATATCTCTCTTTAGACGAAATAATGACATGTGGA
>CAZBWC010000096.1:0-363 GCA_964495395.1 Microcaldota archaeon | reverse complement strand
CTGATAGCTGGTTATGGGTAATGAATTATGAAAATCGAAAGTTTTCCCTATCTTGGATTTATTATATGCATGCTGCTGCTTAATGCAGCTGTATGGATAACGCCATTTCTGGCATTTAACAGCAGCCCTGCCGCAACTACCCTTTATGATGATGTATTCGTCTATTTCTGCCATCAGAAAATCTCGCGCTCACTGTGTGTCTTTCAGGGCTCCAGCGGGTATTTCGTAGCTGACTGCACTCCTCAAAAAGGAAACTATGTTTCAAATGACTTCAAGATAATCAAAGTTGTGCAGGATGGCATAACCGGCTACAAGCTGCCGTGATGCAGCAGGGATGGTGGCATCTACCTGGCAAGGCTCATT
>CAZBWC010000095.1:0-4756 GCA_964495395.1 Microcaldota archaeon | reverse complement strand
GAGGCCGAAAAGCTACCATCGTTTACTTCGTAGCCGTACGAGCGAAGTGCCGAAAATGCAGCCACAAAAGAGTCATAATTGCCAATGCCTATAGAATCAAGGTCTTTGAGTATGAAGATTTTTTTCAGTGGCCGTTCTTCAAGGGCCAGCAGGGTAATATGAGCAGAGCCATTAAGCGACAGCGCAGCATAGCCGTAATCGCCTGCTGAATCAAGGGCGTGCAGCACCATGCCTTGCTCTGAGCCCCGTAACTGGCTAGTATGGCCAGGCAATAGAAGTAGGAAAACTGCCAAAACAGAAATCAGGACAATGGTCAGTATGAGCGCAAGTCTGCGTAAATTCATATATCTAGCCTCGTGCTCCTGAGGAAATCCAGATCATTTCTATAGAAAGTGCGTATGTCATTCAGCCCAAGCAACAGAAGCAGCGGCCGCTCAAGACTGAGCCCCCATGCAAGAACAGGATAGCTGCCGCATAGAGGCATTGAAACCTCAGGCCTGAAAATGCCTGCACCACCAAGCTCGAGCCATTCCTTCCTTGGCTCAAAGTAAACTTCAATCTCAAGGCTAGGCTCAGTATAGGGGAAATAACTTGGCCTGAAACGAATGTTCTCAAAGCCAAGCTTGCAGTAAAATTCCTTCAGTATGCCCAGCAGGTCTGAAAAAGTTGCCTTTTCCCATGAAATGATACCCTCAACCTGGTAGAATTCGGTAAGGTGCTTGAAATCCGTTGCCTCGTTCCTGAAAACCTTGCCAACAGAGAAATATTTTTTTGGCTCTTTGCCCTTGAGTGCGGCCAGGTACCTTGCACTTACCGAGGTAGTGTGGGTACGGAGGACTTTTTTCTTAGCATCAGCAGGATTCCACTTGTATTTCCATGATTTTTCATGTGCTTCGCTTACGCGCTTCGCAAGTGCAGCATCAGGCAGTTCCGATTCCCCCTTAAGGTAAAATGTATCCGCCAGATCCCTAGCAGGATGGTCTTGCGGTTGGAACAATGCATCAAAGTTCCAGAAAGAGCTTTGCACTATGTCGCCCCGCATTTCCTCAAAGCCAAGCTCTGTGAAGATTGTCTTTATCCTTTCAGTAAGAACCGAAACCGGATGGGGCTTGCCTATTTCAGCATCCGCCGTAGGCACTGAAATGTCGAATGAAGATGAGGCTTCAAGCTTCTTTCCAGTTGCAGAAACAAGAAGCTGCTTCTGTATTTTTTTTGTGACGAGTTTCCTGCGCAACAGCTCTTCAAGCATAGGCGGGTTTGACAGAGGCTTTGACGCAGAGATATATTCAAATGCCTGGATTAGGGCTTGCAAATCCTTTTCAACATCTGTTTTGGATTTTGCACATAGGAGCTTACCCTGATCTATTTTGATGTAGCCTTTTTGCCTTGCCCATTGCAGACCAATGGATTTATCCTCACCTGTCAAGGCTGATAAAGGCGCACCCTCAGAAGCCTTTTTAAAAATCGAGAACTCTGGAAGCATCCGCTGCTTATAATAACCGGAAAACTCATCAGAAGCCACTAACGTTTCACTTGAGGACCCGGTAAGCTCAACATGCCCCGAATTCTTCAAATCCTCAATTATTCTCCGCACGCTGTCAATATGCAAACCGGTTGAAGATGCAATGGCCTCCAGAGAGCGAGGTTTTTTATCGCTCAGGCATGCCAGTACTTCTTCAGTTCCTTGATACATAATGCTACCTTCCCTTGAATTTCTGCAGATAGAAATAGCCACCTAACAGAATAAAAATGATTAGGAGTATCGGGATGCCTTGGTTGCCACGTATCTGCTCGCCAACAAGCTGGAACAGGTCTGAAAAGAACGCAACGACCTCCTGATCAAGGCTTTCCTCAACCTCGAAAACCGCTGTGAACTTGACAAGTATCATGTCAGTCCAGCTGATTTCTGATGTAACCAGAGGAAATGCTGCCCTTGAAAGTGAGACTGGACGCGGATTCAGGCTTTCATCAGACGGGATAACGGTACCGCGTGGCAGGTTAAATGAAAGGTAAATGTTCCGCTCAAGTTTCGGGTCGCCGAGGTCAGTGGAACTGAATGCAAATGCAGATGGGTTTACAGAATACCGGGTAGTACGGGGCTTCGGGAATTCTACTGTGAAAACACCGCTTGATGGGATAATTACACCATTTGTAGCATTGTAGTAGGGGTAGGCAGTATAATCGATTATCAGCTCGCCCTGGCAGACGTTGGTGAAATAATTGCAGTTTTTCAGCGGCTGTGGCTTGAGTGCAAATTCCGAATCTTTGATATCCACATATGCGGGATTAAGATGCAGCTTGACTTCCTTGAGATTTGTAAGGTTGGCCCAGAATGACAAGTCATCCCTGTTAAATCCAGTCTCGTAGAGCGATTTCTCGTATTCGCTCGTGACGAGGAATTGTATCGATTCGCGCACATGGACTATATTGTGCTTGTTAAGGTCGCCTACAGTAACCTCGACGCTTTTCAGAACGAACGCAGAATGCAAAACTGAAAGCAGTAACATGATTGCCAGAATATGCCTCATGCAAAACATGACTCAAAATAAACATTTAAAGCTAATCCCCCATATACAGACATAAGATTATCGTATTAGTACTAGATTATAGAGGTGGAATTATGATAGTAGGAGGCAGAATAGACGAGATAGAAGGCAAACGAACAGGCAATAATGCAGAAGTCAAGGGGCTTAGCAACATAGAGATAGGTGTTGATAATGTTACTGTAGACGGAGAGAAAGTTGAGATAACCTATAATTACAAGGCATCTTACGGCGAATCAGGATATGTAAAGATGAAAGGTGTGCTTGTAGCTACAGAGGACAAGAAACTCGCAAAGGACATAAAACGCGAGTGGGATGAGAAAAAGAAGCTTCTTCAGAGCTATGCGGAAGGCATCGTGAACGCAATAAGCTATTCAGGAAGCGCGAACGGCACACTCATGGCAAGAGTGCTCAATTTCCCAGCACCGCTGGTTCCGCCCAGGATTCAGCTCCAGAACAAGAAGGAGTAGAGGGACTTAAGGATTGGGGCATGGTGCCTCAGTTATTATTTTTTTAATTTCTTAGGTTTTTTCTTAAAAGATTGAGCTCACATTAACCGCAATGGTTTTGCCAGTGGGCATAGCAGAGATGCTTAGAATCAGGCAAGCTCTGCACTTCCCTTCAGTATCAGAAATAGTGCATAAGCACGGTTCAGGTCAAGATGCTGGCCGATTTTCAAAGCCTGCTGTGTTTGTACGGCTAATTCCAATTCAGGCACATACTCCATCATGCGAATGGTTGCCGTGCCATTCATTGGAAGAAGCGCATCCTTCAAAGGCTCAAATGCATCCAGGCTACCTGCCACCACTTTGGCAATAAGGCCGGTCTCGCCATGTATGCTGTTTGGAACGCGTATAAGCTTGCTCACATCCTGCGTAACTCCAGCATCGGTGTCAACTGTCTGCAACGGCAATGCATCTGCAATGAACTTCAGCTTGGGCAGTATATCACCCTTCATAGGCACTTTGCTCCAGTTGCCTTCAGTTATGCCCTCGGCAAACAATGCGCTTGCTTCAGGTTTTTTGAATATGCGGGAAATTGAAGCTGGAGACTTCTCTAGGCAGGCAAGCACCGCACGTGCAAACTTTCCTCTATAGCCATCTTCATCAGGAGTTGGGCCGCTGACTTTTATAACGCCTTTTTTTATTTCCTCGCTTGAGAAAAATCCGGCATAGTCAAGGCCAAGCCCCCTTACATAATCGACAAGCCGCTTGCGCTCGTCCGAACCGAGCATGGCAAAGTCAGGATGGCGAACATGGATATGATAACCGCGATTGCCTGAAAACGCCACGAGCAAATCCTTTTTGCCAATGCCAAAATCACAGAGCAGAAAATCCTCCATGAGCCTTATCGCATCCTGCTTGACCCTATCGATTTTCTTATAGACCTCGAATTTTTCGTCATGAAAATCCAGGTCGAACACCAGGTCAGCGGCCTGCCATTCCTTTTTCTCTATGGGCGTAGCATCAGGAAACGAATAGTAGGCAGTAGAATGCGAAACGAAAAACGGCGGGTTATTTGACAGATAAGCCTGCAGCTCGTTTATGCTAGGAAAGGCGAGGTGCCTGTGGTCGATTTTTTTTATGATACCGACACCGAATTCGCGGCGCTCGGGCTGGAGAATTTCCAATGGCGCAGTTGAGTAGTATTTGGAGAATATTTTCAGTATCTGCTGCCTTGTAGTGTCATCCATGTTTATCCCTTCCACTGCAACGGGCTTTTCCTGCTGCAGTTCGGACAGACAATGCCCCAGCTTTTTATCGTGCTGCATGTAGGCACTGAATAGCCTTTTTTCCTCGCATGCTCTACCTGATAGCGCGTTATCTTCTCGCTGAAATCAGGAAGGTTTGAAAAAATGCTTACTATCTGCCCGTCAGGCATGCCCATCTTTATCAGATATACGGCAAGATAGAGGCGCGCATTATGGGAAAGGTTATTGTGCTTTCTGATGTCAGATAATAGCTGCTCCACGCATGGAGGAAAGTGGCCAGGAGTTAGCTGGACATGTTGTGGCTCAAGCTCAGGCAACAGCGCTTTTAGGCTTTCGATGACAGCATTAATGCTTTTCGGCGGGTTGAGAACTTTTTTCGGCTTGTTCACGTGAAGTCTTATCGCCTCCTCAAGAAGCCGCAGCCGCTCATGCCTGTTAACTGAAACCATGCCTTTCTTCAGCCTGCGGTTTGCAAGGCTATAGTGTATTGAAGGGGGTGCAA
>CAZBWC010000094.1:3642-4763 GCA_964495395.1 Microcaldota archaeon | reverse complement strand
CTTTGCTGTGTCGGTGGCCTGGTCAAAGATGCTTTTGCTCTTGTCCTCTATTTTCTGCGCGCCTTCGTTTGCAGTGCCAAGCAGCTGCGAAGCTACAATTGCCAGAACAGCGAGCACGACTACGATTAAAATCAGCATTTCAGCACTAAGCTGACCTTTCATAAACTCCCCTATTGGCTAGCTCCGAGAATGATTAAATAGGTTTTGGTATGATTGTTTTCTGGTTTTATTCAGTTTTTTTCATCGCTATCTGGAAGAACGAATTGGGTGGTATAACGCCTGCTTCTGTTATGTATGCGGTGACATAGCGTGCTGCAGTGACATCAAAAGCCGGATTCAGCACTTTAATGCCTTTAGCAGGCCTATCCCAGACTTCTTTGCCTGCGCGCTGCTCTATCCTTTCGCGCTCTCCGAAAAGAGTGCCTTTGGAATATTTAGACAGCTCTGCTGCACTGTAAAACGAAACATCATGCATACGTGCTACGTGCGCCATTGTGGAAGTGCCCACCTTGTTTATCAGGTCGCCCCTTGAAGTCACTGAATCAGCTCCAACAATGCACATGTCTGCCTTTTTCATGAGCATGTTCATCGCACCGTCGACTGCCAGCGTAACCTTTATTTTAGCTTTTGCCAATTCGATCGCAGTAATCCTGCCCTGGTAGCGCGGCCTCGTTTCCAATGCCAGCACTTCAAACTTCTTGCCCATACGTTTTGCTTTTTTCAGTATTGCAGTAACGCTTGATGAGTGGCAGTGCGTAAGCACAACTGAGTTATCGGGGACGAGCATTGCGCCGCTGTTTACCAGCTTCTCAAATTCAGTATTCATGGCCTTTAGCAAGAGCTCCTCCCGCTTGAGAACCAGCAGCTTTGCATCTTCAACTGTTTTTGTATTTTCCTTTATTATGCGTGCTGCATACTGCACTATTTCAGCAGTAAGATTCCTGAGCATTGGTTCGGTAGGCCTTGCGGTTGCAAGTGCAGTTCGCAGAACCAGAAGCTCCTTATAAAATGCCTGAAGTGTTTTTGCCTTTGAATTTGAAACAGTTATCTCCATTGCGCTTAACGCGGCAGAGGCAATGTTCCTGGCGCCCTGTATCCGCAATGCTTTTATGTCGCTTATA
>CAZBWC010000094.1:0-3632 GCA_964495395.1 Microcaldota archaeon | reverse complement strand
TCTTTCAGCGCCGCAAGAGCCTGTTCTCTGCTGCATGCTGCCTGTTCTATGACCATTTTTATGTCGTCTTCGCTGATTGCCTGCTCCCTGTGCGCAGTGCCTGCTATCTGATAAGAAGACTGGCCCTGCATTGTTATCTCTGTAACCTGCGGCTGCTCAATAATAAGGTTTCCATCTTCTAGCTCTATGACTACTCTTTTTGCTTCAAGATTAGTTGATTTTATGCCCATCTGCCGCATCAGCTTTTCCATCTGCTTCGGGTCCATGTTCGGCAACACAGGATCACTTGAATGTTTCTTTCTTCTCGCTTTTGCGGATTTCAACCCGCCTTATCGAGGTTATGGCCTTAAGGTCATTGAATAAGGCTGATACGAACCTGCCATATACGATGTCCTGCATAAGCTGCTCGTAATCTCTTGTAACTACATCCTTTTCTATCCTTTCTTTCATAGCTTTTCGCAGGTTGTGCATTGTTGTTCCGCTTATCCTTCCTGCGGTTATCGCTATTGCCTTGAGTCGCACTTCCTCTTCATCCTTTGTCTTGCTGTCAACTACCATGTGTATGAGGGACTTGCCTCTGCGTGCGAATGTCTTTATGTAAGCCGGGGCTACTATATGACCTATGAGCGTTGTCTTGGCCTTGTTGCCATCGACTTCGTGTACCCTGAATGACAATGTCGTAAATCTAGTTGCGGGTGATGCATTGTCCACCAGCTCGTTGAGGCCTATATCGATTATCCTGTTAATGAGGAATTTGTCTTCATTGGCTGCAATCTCGCAAAGCTCCTTTTGCTCGAACATGGTTGGCGCAAGTACGGTGTACCATTTTTTTAGTTTCCATTTGTCTACTACTTTTGTTTTCTTTGCCATAAGTATCACACGTTATTTTACCAGCAGCGCAGCCTTCTCAGGTTCATATCTCCAGTCTGAGGGCAATCTCCCATTGCGGGTATAATATTTTACCAATCTGTGTATCTTCGATTCTATATGAAGCAGCTTTACTCTGTTGTGGTTATCTTTTTTGGATGTTTTTAAGTGCGTTCTTATCTTCATGGCTCTCCTGATAAGGTTCAGAAGGTCATCAGGATAAGTGGCTTGTTTACCCTGTTTTTTGAGGAACGCATTAAGCGTCATGCCTAACAATGCCCTTACACTTGGGACGGCGTAGTTGTCCCTAAGCCTTAGACCTATCGCTGTTGGGGCCATACCTTCCTTTGTCATCTGCAATATGGCTTCTTCAACTTCTGCTGGCTTTATCTCGAGCCATTCCGGAGTTGTCTTTGCCTTTGGCCTTTTTCGGCCTGCTTTTCCCTTTTTCTTCGAATGCAATCTTGCCATTTTACACCTTTATTGTTTTCGATTACCTGATGCTATTTGAATAATCGAACTATTGACCTTTAAAGTATTTAGAAAACTCTAAAAGAGATTTATACCTATGTGACAATTTGTTTTTTAAGGATATGCTTTCAGCGAATGTGCTCTTATAGCCGTCAGGAACGAATATGCTGTCATATCCAAATCCGCTGTTTCCGCGTTTTTCCTTTGCTATGCTTCCGTCGCATTTTCCGGAAAAAGTTTTTATTATTTTTCCATCTGTATACGCAATGCATGTCCCAAAATGCGCTGTTCTATCTTCTAAGCCGTGCATCAGCTTCAGTATTCCGTTACAACCTAGCTTGCCTAGTGCCCATGCCGAATATGTTCCGGGAAATTCGTTCAATGCTGTTATGAACAATCCCGTATCCTCGACAAAAACAGGTTTTTTTGCTGTTTTATATGCTGCAGTGGCTGCTTCCATTGCTATCTCCTCAAGGCTGTCAGAGCGTATTTCATTATGCCTGAATTCAAAATGTTTTATTTCTTTGGACCACTCAGCCAATGCCTAGCTGGCCTCTTCAAATTTGTGTTTATTGCTTGTGGCGAAATAGAGCATGTGTTTAAAAGGATAAATAAAAAATAAAAAGAGCATGCCTAAAATCAAACCAGATGAACCTGCGCCATCAGGCAGGGGAAAAGAGCACAAGCCTCCAGCTGCACTGCCTAAGCAGGCAGTTACATCGCCAAAGCCCGCTGCTCGTTCAGCTGAAACCAAGCCTGTTTTACTTCAGGCCAAGGAAGCCGGACAGTCCAAGGCTGCTGCCAAATCCTCAGATGCAAAGTCCAGTCCCGAAGACGAGAAGCACGCAGCAGTGCTCAAGCAAATAAACGATGCCTTCTTTGCATTCCATTTCTATCCTGTTGCAGTAAAGAAGGATGCCAAAGAAGATGCGGTTAAAAAAATCAAAGAACTTTATGCAACTGGAGACGAGCCTGTCAGGCAGCTTATCCTCTACCAGTTCCATGAGCATCTGTCAAAAATAGACGAGCTTAAGGTAATGCACAATTACGAGTTTTTCAGGCGCCAAAAACCTGATACTGACCCGTCGCAGCTGCGCATGCAGGTCTATCGCGCGATATTCAACTACCACTATTCGCTCGAAGGCCTTCTCGAGTTCATAAAGGTGCTTGGAGAGCTTGAAGGGGATGATGCAGCAAAGCTTCTTACCTATCATTTCTCGTTTTTATCAGCTATTGAAAATGAAGCTTCACATGTGCTCAGGGCTGCAATACTCGATACGCTCGCCCAAAGCAAATCGCTCTATGCATTGCACGCGCTGCTAAGCTATGCAAAATTCGTTTCAAGCGAGCGTCTGCTTGGCCGCATACTGCCTGCGCTTGCAGCATGGAACCAGAGGCTTGTAACGCTAGATATCCCTGCTGAGAAAAAGGCCGAGCTCCAGAAAAGCATTTCCGATATGCTCACAATAGAGTTTGGGGATAGCCATTACGGTTGATAAAATCATGCTATTTTTTCCCAAGGCCTGGTGAGCCACCTTGGAATAATTGCACTATCGAACCTGAGGCATCTTGAACCGCACTGGTGATTGCCTCGTCCTTATCTGATTCTGGGCTCGATACATTAAGTTCTCCCAAGCGCGATTCCAATTCCCTTGGAAATCCCCAGATGGACCTTCCAAAACCATCTATAATTGCTTGGCCGTCAATAGTCAGCAAGTGGCGAACAAGTCTACGCCTCCAATTTCCTGTTAATGTTTTCCTTAGTTCATCAAATACCCAGTCCAAATCACTTCTTATTCTTCTGGAGCAGACTTCCTCGGTATCATTAGCACGCCCTATTCTCTCCAATGCTTTGTTGACCGCTTGCACTACTGTACTCATCTCTTCTGCACCAATTATCTGGAGGGCAAATTCTCGTGCAGATTTTTGGTCATTGGGACTGCTGGAACAGCCAATCAGCATCTTTGCAAGCTGTTGTGCTCTTACAAAGAGCACTTTTTCTTGTTCAGTGTAGTCGCGCCTCGCCTTCCTCATAAGACTTGAAAGCACTGTCCTATCATACGCTTCTAAAACTTCTCCGCGTGTTAGCTGCAACCTAAGCCCAACTAATCTGTTCCGCTGCCTGGGACTGAGGTTGTGGCCATGCGTTTTTATGACCTCTAATACTTCATGGTCTGTAACGGTCTTCTTAGTATTGCCACTCATCAGCACAACCACGTGCCCATTCGGGGTGACAGATGCAGCGGGAGCTTCTGGAGCAGGCTTCATTTTGGCCTGCAATGCGGCTATCTCCT
>CAZBWC010000093.1:0-4767 GCA_964495395.1 Microcaldota archaeon | reverse complement strand
TGATCGCGGCCACCAACCGCGACCCCGAGCGCAAATCCAACATGGCCAGCAGCCTATGAGACAGCGGCTATGAATTGCGCTAGGATGTATGGTGCTGAATCCTGGTTTGGAAATAGAGTTGAATGGACAGGCAAACAAGTATTAGCGCTCGGAATACCTTTTATAGATAAGTTTGGAGAAATAATAGTGCTTTACAGGGACCCTACTCCAGATGGATATTCTGCAGTGAAATCAAAATCATTGGGAAAAATCTAGGAGGGTATAACAGGCTCTTCTCTCCTTACAATTACGAAACTGCTTACTTTTTCACCTTCAGCCAGCCGGATTACCCTCACACCCATGGTATTTCTGCCAACAACCGATATGCCATTTGCAGGAATTCGGATTGTCTGGCCTTTGGAGCTTACAACTATTAAATCATCCTTATCGCTTACTGCTTTGGCACTTACCACTAGGCCGTTTCTGCCTTCAGTCTTGATGTTGATGACACCGCTGCCACCGCGGCCCTGGCCCCTGAATTCTTCCATGCTGGTTCGCTTGCCGTAGCCGTTTTCAGTAATAGTAATCAAGCCAGGCTTTATGCAAACTGCCAGGCTGACTACCGCATCCTGAGCATCTTTCAGCCTTATGCCTATAACACCCTGCCCTGTTCTGCCAAGTTCCCTTGCCTGCTGCTCATTGAACCGTATGCTCTGGCCCTGCAGGGTGGTAAGCACAACATCGCTATTGCCATCAGTTTTGGCAACATCAATGAGCCTGTCGCCTTCCTTGAGTGTGATTGCTATTATGCCGGTTTTGCGTGGCCTGCTGAACTGTTCAAGTGCGATGCGCTTTACGATACCATTCTTTGTTGCCATGATAAGGTATTCGTTGCCTTCAAAGTTCGGGACGCTTATCCATGAGGTCACATGCTCCTCTTTAAGGTCAAGCAAATTAACGATTGTCCTGCCGGTTGCATAGCGCCCCATCTCAGGTATTTCATATGCCTTTAGCCAGAATACGCGACCTTGGTCAGTAAAGAACAATATGTAATTATGGTTTTTGGTTGCGATAATATCCTGTATGAAATCCTCTTCCCTGGTTTCAGCAGATATGATGCCCTTGCCACCGCGCTTTTGGGATTTGTATTCCGCCAACCCAAGCCGCTTAACATAGCCTTTGCTCGATATAAGCACGACTACGTCATCGTTTGGTATGAGTTCCTCAGCAGTTCGCTCGTCTGCATGCTCAAGAATAACGGTGCGCCTCTCATCTCCATAGTTTTGTTTTATCTCAAGCAGCTCGTTCTTTATTATTTCAAGTATTTTCTTAATGTCCCCAAGCACTTCCTTCAGCCACTCGATGCGCTTCTGCAGCTCATGGTATTCTGCCTCGATCTTTTCACGCTCAAGGCTGACAAGCCGCTGCAGTTTCATATCCAGAATGGCATTGGCCTGCTTTTCTGTGAGGCTGTATGTTCTCATTAATCCCGCGCGTGCATCTTCAGTGGTTTTTGTTGATTTTAAAAATGGCACGATAGCATCAATATTTTGCAATGCAATGCGCATGCCCTCAAGCAGATGCGCACGCTCCTCTGCCTTGGTAAGCTCGAACTGGCTGCGCCTGCGAACTATTTCTTTCCTGAAATCTATGAATGCATCAAGCATCTGCTTAAGGCTGAATATTTTTGGAGCATTACCAAGCAATGCAAGGTTGATAATGCCAAAAGTGCTTTCCAGTGGAGTGAAAGCATAAAGCCGGTTAAGCACAACTTCAGCATCAGCATCACGCTTCAGCTGCACTATTATTTCAATGCCGTCCCTTCCTGAGCGGTCCTGGACGCCGTTTATGCCATCGATCTTCTTGTTTCGCACTGCTTCGACAATGGCTTCGATTATTGCTTTCTTGGTAACCTGATAGGGAATTTCAGTAATGGAAATATTATGCTCTTTTATCGCAGCCTTTGCACGAACTTTAATAATGCCCTTCCCGGTCTTGTAAGCCTGATAAATGCCACTGCGCCCAAGTATCTCGCCGCCTGTAGGAAAATCAGGGCCTTTTACTATGCTGAAAAGCTGCTCTTCAGGAGCACCGTCTATCAATGCCACAGTAGCATCCACGATTTCATTGAGGTTGTGCGGCGGGATGTTGGTAGCCATGCCTACTGCAATTCCTGATGAACCATTGAGCAGCATATTAGGCAGCGGTGATGGAAGCACCGTAGGCTCTTTGAGTGTGCCATCGAAATTAGGCGCAAAATCAACAGTATCCTTGTCAAGGTCTGCAAGCATTTCCTCTGTGACTTTCTGAAGGCGCACTTCAGTATAACGCATTGCAGCAGGATTATCGCCATCGATGCTGCCGAAATTTCCTTGGCCGTGGGCAAGAGTATACCTCATGGAAAAATCCTGGGCCATGCGAACCAATGAATCATAAATTGCAGAATCGCCGTGCGGATGGTACTTGCCCATACACTCGCCAACTATACGCGCAGATTTTTTGAAGGGCTTGCTGAATGTATTGCCAAGCTCATGCATGGCATAAAGAATCCGCCTGTGAACAGGCTTCAGGCCATCGCGGACATCGGGTATGGCACGGCCTACAATTACGCTCATCGCGTAATCCAGGTAGCTCTGCTTCATGTCGCTTTCGATTGTCTGGTCGATGATTTTTTCGGACATGGTTTTCACTCTGTTAGGGTTGCAGTCTCATTCGATAAATTTTTGCTTTTAAGCTATTAAAAGATATAGTAAAACAAGCTTTAAATGCCATCTGTTATAGCGCAGGACGAATCTTCCTGAGCATAACCATCCCTTACGTTTATCCAGTGTTATGATAGGCCCTGAACAGCTAATTTGTTGAGACTAGCCGCTCCTGGACTGATGTCAGATATTGGCCCACGTACGGGTGTGCAGGATAGAGGTTTTTGACGATTTCAAGCTCCACTTTTGCCTGCGCATAGTTGCCATCCCAGTAATACTGGAGGCCTTTTTGGTAGTGCTCATCAACAGCACCCTGGCTGTTCACAACATTTGCTTCCCTTAGGAAGTCTTTTAGCAGGTTCGAGGGCAATATGAAATTGTAGGTTTCATCAGCACCAAAACCGAATGTATTGACTCCGATAACTTCACCTTTTTCATTGAACGAAGGGCCGCCACTGTTACCGCCTTTGATCGAAGCATCAACACCCAGCACAGTTATACCTTCATTAGTTACCCTTCTTGAGGTTATGACACCTGAGGTCAAAGTAGGTTCAGTAACACTGCTTAATTGGAAAACACCGCCACCACCAGTAGCTTCAGTTATGATGCCAGGATAACCAACAGCGTACACTGGAGAAGCAGCATCCACTGCATTTGAATCACCAAGCTTTACGGTCGGAAGATTGCTCTGGTCAACTTTCAGGATTGACAGGTCCAATCCGCCTATAGTACTGTCGCCTATTTTCCTGACGTTTGCAGTATATTGCTGCGGAGGAGCTCCAGCAGCATTGGCACCCATTACAACAGTAACAATTCGCTTAGGCGAGTCCAGCCTGCCGTTCTGGTTTATATAATCCTGAAGTATGTAATAGGTTGAGGTTATCTGGTCGTCTGTCATTTCATAGCCATAAGTATAGTAGTATGAGTCTATAGCATATTGAAGCTCTGTTAAAGTAGCAACTTCAAACAGGTCAGCTTCTATATCCTTATCTGTCCTGACAACGTGTGCATTGGTCACGATATAACCATCAGGCGATATGATAAATCCGGAACCGAGATAGGTCTGCGTATAGTCTGTTGAATAGGTGGTAATAGACGGCCTTAATGAACCAGTTACCGGATCAGTTTCAACTTCAGGCAATGTAACTGTGCCTGCGATATCCGTTACGATAAGCACAACTGCAGGTTTTGCGAATGTCAGAACTTCCTGAGGAGTATTCGGCCCCAGTGAAATTTGAGAGCCCCCATTAGTATTGGAACCGTTATTTGGGTCCCCGTTAGTCGTATCAGACAACAAAGGGCAACTGGTAAACAAAAGCACAAACGCCGCGAAAACAAATAGTTGGTTTTTTATCATGGGATCACACAGGCAAAGATAGTTAATGAGGTTTATAAACCATTAGCTTGATGAGGGCACCCTAAATTTGAGGCAAATACCAAACAGCAGTATCACTAAAAACAGCATGCTCGTCAGCCTTGCCCTTGAATATGGAGCTCGCATGAAGCAGGCCAGCGTACAACATGCCGACACGAAGGCAGCATGCCTGAAGCCCAGGTACATCTGCACGTGCTTCGGCATAGACCACAGGATTGGGATGCTGTCTTGCAATCTTTGCGACCTCTTGAGCCATAAGCGGAATCAGTACAAGGCCGTCTTTTTTGCTCAGTACATTTACGAAATCGAAGAAGGTAAGGAGCTTGCCGCCTATGGTAACTTGAGCATAGTCAGCCATAAAAATCGCAACCAGCGTGCCCCCTTCGTAAGCTGCCATTACTACGTGATCCTTTGCCATTTGCCTTATTGCATCAGCAGAGTAATCGACAGGATAAACGTCAAAAGTTGAAGCGAACATTTCTATAAAGGAAGGCAATGTGGCTTCGTCTATGTGTGATATTCTTGAAACCCTATAATTTGAAGCCGTACTTGCGAGTTCTTCCTGCGGCAGTGCATGGTGCTTTGCCTTCAGAGAGGAAATAAAAGTTTCCATCTCTTCATGTGTGCGAACTGGCCTATCAGGGCTGGTAAGCCCGAAATAAGCAACATCGCAATCCTGCACCATTGAAGGCAAATCATCCGTTTTTACTC
>CAZBWC010000092.1:0-4771 GCA_964495395.1 Microcaldota archaeon | reverse complement strand
CTGATAGGGCATCAAGCGATTCCGCAACCATTCCTATTGATAGCAGGGTATCTGCCAGGATTTTCGACCGCTGTTCAGGTATTATCTCAGGGTCAGGGTGAGTGCATTCATTTTCAATTAGACTTCTAATGAGAGTATAATCACTTCCGTCTGGCGGCATGACAAAGAAACCAGCAGATTTGAGCGCATCACCTGCTTTCCCTTCCACCACCAGCAGAGCTTTGCCAGCAGGTAAAACATCTATATCGCCTAGCCCAAATTCATGCCCGAATGAACTAATGGACAAGAACTTTTGGCGAGTGACTTGTTTCCAGGCTCGCAGCCGGGCAACAGCAACTTCAAAAGGAACGTCTTTGACTTTACTAGATATTTCAGCAAATCGAAGATACAGCGAAGGTTCAAAATCCCCCGATGGAATAGGAAAACGATCACTGGCTTCTCTGATTTTATCTAGTAATGGCAATGCACCTCTGGACCGCAAAAAGCCATCTTGCACCTGACTGACTACGAATGCACTTAATCGCTTCGCTTTAGATTTAGCATGCATATTCCCACGTAGTTAGCATGTGGGAAAAAGTTTAAATAAGGTAACTTTATGCAAGCAATGGCCGTTTTTCGACCAATAGAAAATAGAGCAATGAATAAAGAAGCACAAGCAGATAGGCAGCAGCTGTCCCAACATATACACCAAGCATTGGATAGAAATAGAAAACTCCCCAGCCATATATCACTACCGCAAAAATTCCCTGAGGCACGTTTTTGATAATAGTGTGTACGTGCTTTGATTCATAGGTGGAATGGATGATTAAAATCAGCGGGAACAGTGTAGAAGGAAATGCCGAAAAGAGGCCTGCCCATCCAGGACCTAAAATTGGAGCAAAAAAGGTAACAGGAAGCAGGATGGAGGCAGCGAATATTGCACGAAATAAAAATGCCTGGAAACTTAATGGTGCAGCCTTCTTTATCGTATTGTTTGCAATCGGCTTGTAGAGGTAAATGAACAAAGGTATGGAAATGGCAACTGCGAACGTTGCAACTATGGCGCTCAACTGAAGCCATTGAAGCACCATTATAGCCAGAACATATCCGGCAATAGACAATATAGACGAGAACAGTAGAGTGTATCTCCTAAAGTGAGCAGATGACAGATAGTAGATAAACAAAAATACCTGCAACGCAAGCATGCCGCTCATGTTTGATACAGCACTTTGAGAGGCAAATTCAGGCCCATGCTCAAAGCCAAAGAAAAATAGGGCAATTGCAGTTCCAGTGGGCAAACCAGACACAAAACCTGCCATTTTAGGCCCGATGGTTTCAGAGATTAATGACAATGCCAATACCGTAACAAGAACAACAATGAATTTGACGACCAGAAGTTCAAGCATATGAATCAGGGAGCTTCCTCAAACCTTGCTGCAGACCGATTTTTACGAACTTTATCAGGAGCAAATACTTTGCCGTTCATACAGACGTAAATGCCATGAGGCAAAGCCTGAACACTGGCAACTGCATATCCCAGGTTAAAACCAGCATCTGAGAGCTCAAAACCCTTAAGCGGTATCATTGAACCGAACAAGACAACAGTTTTGCCGATTTTGCCCATATGCAGCCGCAGATATTGTGCAGTATCGGACATGGTATAAGTGCCATGAGTTATAATAATCATCTTGTGTGGTGAATCCTTGACTGCCTGCAGGATTTTCTTCCTATCATTATCTAGTATATCTCTGCTGTCCTTTAGGAACAACTCAGTGCACTCAGATTTATTGTGCAGTTTGAGTTTACGAATATAGTCAGGCACATCCGTTTTGCCCCCGATTTCCACCGTATCAGTTGCAGGATTGAAATGCGAATCAATAGTGCCCCCAGTTATAATGAAATGTATTGTCCCATAGTTTGATTTCATAGCCATCTCCTCCGAACTACAACTCTCGATTGTTGTTTATTAAGTTTATTTCGTTAGCGAAAATATATCATATTTGCATTTTCCTCCGGACTCTAGCTCCTGGAATATCTGCTCCAGCACGCTGTCTTTTATTTTAACATAACTGTCACGGGCAAGCTCCATGTTGCCTATAGCACATTTCTTGTTTTTGGTATTGAAACAAAACATTGAATCCTGAAGGTTTTCCGAATTATGGCAGAAATATGAGTCAGAACAGCTGTTACAACTGTCCATTTCCATGCATCGCTGGAGATTGACAGAATGGTAGCAATTAACGCAAAATGCAGAATCAAAAACAGCATCGCAGCCAAACACATGCTCAGAGCTTCTTGGCCAGAAGGAATAGCCGCAGTATTTGGAGTAGACACTGCAAACAGTACGATAGCAATTAACAGCATCGATATTTATGACTGATTCGATGTTGTTGATGTTTTGCCCGTTTTGTATATCAGTATTGAAAAACGCGATTTTCCCTATGGCCTTTGAAGCATGTTTGAATGTGAGGGTGTCAACTTCCTGAACAGCGAGCTTAACCGTTGGTCCAAATGCTTTCGCCTCTTCCAGGCTAAGCAACCGGTTTTTTGGCAAGTCAGAATAGTTGCCATAGCGCGCGAGGAAAACATCCTTCCCGCTGGCAGCTGATTTGCACTTTATGGAGGTATGCACATGCCTCGAAAGCCAGGCAGCATAGGTATCCATGCTTTTGGATGGCTTCTTCTTCAGAAGGATCCCCAGGGTTTTGGCAAACGCATCCTCAGCTTTTTTCTGGTCAGTAGGCTGCTGCCGAGTCTGTAGCGATGGAGGAATGCTGAATCTGGAAAGCGGCTTGTCGCAATCTTCGACGATTTCAACAAGGGACGGCAGGCGCTTTTCACGTTTCAGTTCAGTCAGCATTTCAGAAATAAGCTTTGACTTGATTTCGCGATACTTGTCAGGCGTAAGCTCAAGGTTGCCTATGGCGAACCGCTTGTTTTCCAGGTTAAATGAGAAAAAACAATGAGAGCAGTTCGTAAGCCCGTGTGAATAGTAGCAGTCAGAAGAATCCTGGCTCATCCAAAGCTCGAACGAGCGTTTCACACGCGTCAGCTCATGGCACTTCAAACAGAATTCGGATTGGCTGAACGCATTGCTTCCGAACCCGTGCGTGTCCAGTCGTGCCAGAGTGCAAAATGCCATATATTTGGAATTGCCCGAAAGGGTTGTTTGAAAAACAGAAAAACTGTCATTGATGTTGGAACTTTTTTGCACATAGTTGGAATTTCCGAGTATTATGTTCCCAGCATAGTAAATCCTATCCTGGATTGCGCCAATGATGCTGTCGATGTCCTTTATCTCATTTATATTAAGAGGCTCGAACTTTTGGCTGACGCCAACCTCATCCAAGCCTATCGACTTGGCTTTCTTGGAATAATCAGCAGTGGAATAAACGACTTCTTTTCCTGAGATGCTTGATTTGGTTATGACTGGTTCGTCCACTAGTTCGGCAAGCCAGCTGCTGTATTCAGCATACCCTCCAACATCAGCCCCGAAAAGTATTTTACAGGTATCTTTCCAGGCCTTGTCAAGGCTTATTTCAAGCTCATTCATGGATGCACCTGTCTGTTCAGATACTATCATTTGATTATATTTGATTATATTTTTACCATATAAATAAACTATTGATAAGATTTTCAGATAAAAGGTAAGTTTTTAACTATTTATCTTAAATAAATCAGATAATGGAACAATTGGATGCACTTGACAGAAAAATTTTATCTGAATTGGACAGAGACAGCAGACAGCATTACTCAGCAATTGCCAAAAAGCTCAAGGCAGGCAAAGACAGGGTAAAATACAGGATAGAGAAGCTGGCTGAAATAGGAATAATCAGGGGATTTTACACTGTGATAGACTATTCAAAACTGGGGTTCCTGTCATTCAGGTTCTATTTCCAGCTCTCGCATATGGGATGGGAAAGAAAAGGAGATCTGATCCACTATTTGAAGAACCACAAGAACATTTCCATTTTTTACCGTATAACCGGCAAATATGACCTTAGCTTCAGTATGTGGGCAAGGAACGTATGGGAATATGAAGAATTTTGGGAGGAATTTAACACGAAATTTGGCAGACACGTATCAGACAGCCATTTAGCGATTAAGACCAAGTACAGCGAATTTACAAGAACGTATTTAGGAGGAAAAGAAAAGGAGCAATTCACAGTATCGGAAAAAGGCGAAAAGGAAAAACTTGACGAGCTTGATTTCAGGCTCCTAGGGATTTTGTCGAGCAATGCGCGAACGCCATTAACAGAGCTGGCTGCCAAAGCAAAAACATCAGTAGTCACCTGCAGGTCAAGAATAAGAAAGCTCACCAAAAGTAAGGTTATTGTGGCATTCAGAACAATGCTTGACCTGGCAAAACTGGGCTACAATTATTACAAGGTAGACCTCTGGTTCGACAGCATGGAAAAACAGAAGGAGATAATTAATGCAGTGCTCTCACACCCCAATGTGATTTACACCGAAAAAACAGTGCTGACATCCGACTTTGAATTTGATTTAGAGGTGCAGAATTTTCAGCAGTTCGTTAGCATAATGGATGGCATTGAAAAAAAATTCCACGGCTCGATAAAAAGGTACGAATACTACACCCTCATAGAGAATTACAAGACAAACTATTTGCCGACTGCCTAAGCTTACACCAAGAATCGCGAAAGGAGAGCGTGCCTAGTTTTTTATTCCCTTCTTTGCCATAGCGTAGCATGCAATCGACTGTTTCTGAGATACTGAAGGAGGGCACAGAAGGCAAGGAAGTCGTACTTAGAGGCTGGGTTTACAGGCATCG
>CAZBWC010000091.1:0-4887 GCA_964495395.1 Microcaldota archaeon | reverse complement strand
GACCTTATGGCAATGGTGAAGGCACTCAGCGAGCAGGCAGGTGATGCCGGCAGGCACGTACACTTAGGCGCAACCAGCTATGACATAGAGGATACTGCCACGGCATTGATGTTCAAAGAAGCAATTGAACTGCTGGAAGAAGAGCTCGGAAGATTTTCAAAGCTACTAAAGAAGCTGGCACTAGAGCACAAGAAAACTGTTTGCATAGGAAGAACTCACGGCCAGCATGCAACACCTACAACTTACGGCATGAAGTTTGCGCTTTATTACCAGGAATGCATGCGCAATCTTGAGAGGCTCGCCAATGCCAAGGAAAGAATACTGGTCGGAAAGATGAGCGGTGCAGTAGGCACAAAGGCAACATTCGGCGAGCAGGCTGACCGAATTGAGCAGGCCGTTATGAAAGAGCTCGGATTGAAAGCTGCGACGGTAACGACACAGGTAATTCAGAGAGACAGGCACGCGGAAGTGCTTTCCGTAGTTTCATTGGTGGCATGTGCATTGGATAAAATCGCAAAGGAAATTAGGAATTTGCAGAGGACAGATATACTTGAGATAGGGGAGCCTTTTGGCAAAAAGCAGGTCGGATCGAGCACCATGCCCCATAAGCGCAATCCGCATAAGAGCGAGCGTGTCTGCTCCATTGCACGCCTGGTTAGGGCTAATCTGCTTGTGGCAATGGAAAATATTGCGCTGGAACATGAACGCGACCTTACGAATTCGGCTAATGAGCGCGTCATCTTCCCGCAGATGTTCATAGGCACGCATTATATGCTGAAGCAGATGCACGACATACTGGCAGGATTGGAATTCTACCCTGAGAATATGAAAAGGAATTTGGAAAAGACAAACGGCCTGATAATGGCTGAGCGGGTTATGATAGCACTTACAAAAAAAGGAATCGGTAGGCAGGAAGCGCACGAGCTTGTGCGCGAGGCAGCACAAAAGGCTTTTACAGGCGGAGTACATTTGAGAAAAGAAATTGAAAAACTTGGAAAATTCTCAAAAGCAGAGCTGGATGAACTGTTTGATTATGTCAGCTACATAGGACAGGCAGAAAAAATTGTTGAGGATGCTGTAAAGTAACTACTTCTTCTGGCAGGTAGTTGCACCACGCTCATGCGGTGCCTGATGTATGCATTTGCCATCAAGGTTGCATTGGCCATGGTATCTTGAAAAAAAAACATCTGCCAGTACGCTCATTTGGGACAAATACACTACCGCGCTTACTAGAGCCCTGTTGAATCAACGAATCAGATAGAGAACGTGCTCCAGCATGCCTTAGAGTTGTCGCCATATGAATCATCCTCACTGTTTTGAAATATTTACCTCAATCTTAATTTACTACCACACAGGTTTTAAAACCTGATTGTAAATAGGAAACATGCAAAAAATCATTCTTGCAGGCACAGCAATTCTTTTTTTCATGGTACTGAGTAGCGTCGTCCTCGCAAAACCCATTGCCCAAAGCATGTATGGGGCATTATGCAACGAACTCGATGCAAACAGGCATTACATCTGGCTACCTGACAGCGTAGCTGAGTTTTTCCATGGAAAGGCGATAAATTTAGATTTCCTTATGGGTACAGGAGAAACATGGCGGCTTAATGGCATTGTGAACGGCAATGGAATCGGGCAGCTTAAATGCGACCATGAGATACAATGTGATTACCAAATAACAATGAGCGACAAAACAGCAATAGAACTTGCCACTTCGTTTCAGCCCATAAGAGCCTTTGTTGCTTACTGGAAAGCAGGCGCAATAGGGATTACGGCCAATGGGAATGAAAACACTGTTGCATTGGCAGAAGGCGAGAAACTGCTTTTAGCGGAAGACGATGAACCGGTTCCCGAGAGCATAAGGAACTATTTTGACCAGTACAGCAGGTAAAGGGCAGTAATGGGAAGAAATTTAAACTGTTTATAGTGATTATATCCAATGGTTCCCAAAGAAGAAATCGATAAAATACTTAATTCTTACAAGAATTTCAAGATAGCCACCATATGCTCACATTCTTCCCTGCAAATTTTCAAAGGAGCGAGAGACGAGGGCATAAAGACCATAGGCATAGTGAAAAAGGAGAATAAGGCACTTTACGAATCCTTTCCGTATGCAAAGCCGGACGAATTTTTGGTTGTGGACGATTATGCAGACATACCCGAAAGCGAGCTTGTGGCACGCGAGTCGATAGTCATACCACACGGCTCTTTTGTAGAGTACGCGGGTCCGGCATTTGAGCATATGAAAGTGCCCATATACGGCAACCGCGCCAGTGTTGTCTGGGAGCGCTCAAGGGATAAGATGTTCAAATGGCTGCATCAGGCAGGTATACGGACACCACGCGTGCTAAAGCCAGAGGAAATCAATGGCCCCGCGCTCGTAAAATTCCCAGGAGCAAAGGGAGGCAGGGGATATTTCATAGTAACTTCTTATGAGGATTTCAAAATGCGCGTGGGCAACAGGCCATGCATGGTCCAGGAATTCCTGATAGGCGTCCGCTCCTATCCGCATTACTTCTTTTCGCCGTTGTCGAAAATAGGATACCCTACAAAGCATGGCAGGCTCGAACTGCTTGGCGTAGACCGCAGGGTTGAGAGTAGTGCTGACGAAATTGCACGGGCAGTATCAGCAGGGCTGAGCCAGAAGATGAGCTTTACAGTCATAGGAAATGAACCGCTTGTGCTTAGAGAAAGCCTGCTTTCGGAGTATATGGAAATAGGCAGGCGTGTAAGTGAAGTCTCGCACGAGCTATTTGGCGGATTGTTCGGGCCCTTTAGCGTCGAAACGATAATTACCGAAGACCTGGAGATTTACGCATTTGAAATCAGCGCGCGCATCGTTGCAGGAACTAATGTTTATCCGCATGGCTCTGGCTATTCTGATTACCATTATAATGAGCCTATGAGTATGGGCAAGCGCATTGCCCGGGAACTGAAGATGGCGAAGAAACTGAAAAGGCTAACTGACATAATCTACTGATGCGTTGGATGGATAATGCAAAACTATTTATATCTTGAAGGAATTGATTAGGCATGGCTGGAGCATTTAAGGAAAAACAAGAAGAACAGGAAAGCAGGCTTGCACAGATGATTCCCAGGCCAGTTGAGGCAGCTGCCAAAACAGCACAGGGCGAAGCTGAGAAAAACGCCTACAGGGTAATGCAGATTGCTTTTAACGACTTAACCGAAGCAATGGAAAAGAATGGCAGGCCGTTGCCAAAGGACTCGATAATCAGGCAGATGGTGGGCTGATGTCACTTTCCGATTTCAAGAATTGTGATGTGAGATATGCTTACGACAAGGAATCCAAGGTGTATTCTGTAAAAGTAAATTTCAAGGGAAAGCCGCTCATACTAACTTTGCGCGTAGGCAAAGACCTCATGGACATGACGCTTACCGATTCAGATGGCAATGAAGTGGAGTATTTAGGCCAGATGAAGAAACAGCTGGCATACAGGCTGCACTCACAACTGGCTTCGCAATATCATTGACCTAACCTTTATATTTCTTCGGCGGACCATTCTAACCTTATTTTGCCATGAACGTTTTTGCCTGCTTAGAAATGGGACAGTGCTTTTTCTGCAAAAACTTAATTGCTTTTTTGATGTTGGGCTCTGAAGCAGTAGCGACAAAAGCCAGGTCGTGATTTTTAAAGGATAGAAGCAGGCTGGTGTCAAAAACGGAACTCAGGACATCGACCTGCTCGACTTCTGCATAACTACGCTTTGAAACAGAAACAGATATAGTGGCACCTTCAAGATATTCCAGATGGCCGCTGTAGAAAGCCAGCTGGGGATTAATGTTATTCAGGGCCCAGTGGACAGGAGCATAGCGTTTGAGCTTGATTGGAGATATCTTGTTAATGTCACGAATAAGTGGTGGATGCTCATCTTTCCATCTGATAGTAGAGGCAATAAGTGGCATATTCATCTTACCATTCTCCCAGAGTGCCTCTTTTGAACCTGCTAAATTCCGCCTCAGGCCATTCAAAATAATAACTATAAAAAATAAGGAAAATGGAAGCACGAGGCACACGAATAATGGTATGGCGCCCCATAGAGCAGACAGGGTATATTCGTATATGTTGACCATCAAAAAGGCAGGGAAATAATCATTATAAGGCTTTACCCCCATCTCTACCCATGCAGGTTTCCTCCAGTATAAAAGCACAGCTCAAAAAACCGCTTGGCAAAGTTTACAGCACGCTTGAAGAAATCAACAGCCTAAGCCATAAACACCGCATAATCGCAGTAGGCGATGTATGCGTGCTTGCAATGCTCTCCTTAGGCATACGACCGCATCTGGCAGTTTATGATTACAGGTACATGAGAAGAAAGCTCAGCAGTGACAGGCAAAAAATAATTCAAATGTTCTTCAAAAAACCGTATAGGTTCAAGAACCCCAAGGGGACGATATCCGACAGGCTCGTGCTTATGGCACCTGAGCTGATAAAAAAAGGTGGCGCAGTTAGGATAGACGGAGAAGAAGATTTGACTGCGCTGATTTTCGCAAAATATGCACCTCCTGAAATGCTGGTAGTATATGGCCAGCCACACGAAGGAATGGTAGTCATGGAAAGATCAAAAAGATTAAAGAAGCTGCTTGAACAGGTTTTTGGAAAATAAACATTAAAAAATGTTTTATTCACGCATAATTATTTCACATGAAGTTACTATAGGACATTCTTTATATTTATCAGGGCATCCACCGCGGCAACTATCTACAGAAACCTCTATAGTGCATGAGTAGAAGCCAGACTGCGTGAAATAAGTTTCGTGCCACCAAGACGCCACATAACCACCGGAAATCTTGTAATATTTTGCACCATTTCCATCGTAGCACAACATGATTTCGTTAAAACATCCAACTCCACAATTGTAGCTCAGT
>CAZBWC010000090.1:2514-4958 GCA_964495395.1 Microcaldota archaeon | reverse complement strand
TAGCTGCAAACACTAGCATGATAATGCCCAGCAGCCTGACCAAGTACAGGTAAAGCCTGCTGCTAAGAAAAGATTTGGAGCGGCTAATTACAAATGCAATTGACATGTTGGCAGCTATTAAGCTAGATATAAAGCTGATAAAGAACATGCCTGCAGGAAGCATATCCGTTCCGGTACTCTTCGCTATCAGGGGTCCGCCTATTGAGAAAAAGAATATGTATGGGTGGGGGTTCAGAAAATTTGTTATAACTGCTTTTCTGAGGGAGCCTGGCTTCTGGGGTTTAGCCGGCTCGATGCCTTTTGCCACCAGGCTTTCATACCCTAACTTGGCCACGAAAACCGCTCCGAGTATGGATATCGTGCCTAAGACTGCCTCAACAGCCGAAATCTGCTTTAGCACGAACATTGCAATAAGGAAAATTGGCACATCAGTAATCAGGGGAGCGAGTGCAACTTTGAATCCTGCATTTCTGCCCTGCTGAAGCGTTTCTGATATTATCAATGCCATAAGAGGCCCTGGCGAAAGGCCTGCAGTAAGGCCGAATGCAACTCCTGCCGCAAGCAATTCAATCTCGTTCATTTTTGCCCTCGCCTGCAATTTCCATTGCAAACTTTTCTATTTTGTCCAGTGCCTTTTCCTCATCCATGCTGCCGTTATTCATACATTCGGAATAAATATCAATCAGCTTGCTGCCAATAATCACGCCGCTTGCCCCTGCTTCTACGAGCTTGTTTGCCTGCCCTGCATTCGACACTCCGAAACCCACACAAAGGACGTTGTGCATGCTTGCCACATTCCGTATCCTCTTTACGAATTCAATGGCTCCTGAGTCCACATTGCTTCTGGCTCCAGTCGTTCCAGTGGTGGAAACAAGATATGTGAACAGGCTCTCATTTGCCAGCAGTTGTTTTGCCCTGTTGTCGGGAGTATTAGGGGCTATCAATTTGACTATTCCTATGCCCTGCTGCTCCGCAAGCTTTTCGAACTCCACATCTTCGCCAAAAGGCAAATCTGGTATGATAATGCCCTGAACTCCAGCGCGCCTCATTCTCTGAAGGAACTTCTCCCTGCCGTATGCATACACTATGTTGTAATATGTCATGAAAACAAAAGGCACTGAAATGCCTTCTGTGCGCAGCTTCTCAACCATGCTAAATATCCTATCAACGGTTGCACCTGCTTCCAAAGCCCTCTCAGCCGCTGCCTGTATGCTTCTGCCATCTGCAATAAGGTCTGAAAACGGGATGCCTAGTTCGATTGCATGGGAATAAGGCGCAAGTGTTTTCACCAGCTTATAGCTGAACTGCATGTTCGGGTCGCCACAACAAATATACGGAGTAAATTTCATACCTTCCCACCTGCAGCAGCCACCTGTTCCACGTCCTTGTCCCCTCTTCCTGAAAGACTCACAATAACGATTTTACCTTTGTATTCGGTGGCCATTTTTTTCAAATAGGCAATTGCATGCGCGCTTTCCAGTGCAGGTATTATACCCTCAGTCTTTGCAAGCATGCTGAATGCCTCAAGTGCCTCATCATCAGTAACTGAAACATATTTTACTCTGCCAAGCTCATGTAAATATGCATGCTCAGGGCCTATCGAAGGATAATCCAATCCTGCCGATATGCTGTGTGTTTCCCTGATCTGGCCATCAGTTTTTTGCAGCACATAGCTCAATGAACCATGAAGAATGCCTTTTTTGCCGTCGCCTGCTATGCGTGCTGCATGCATTCCTGTCGCAATACCTTTGCCTCCTGCTTCTACTCCAATAATGCCGACTTTATCGCCTAAAAATTCTGCAAAAAGCCCGATTGCATTGCTTCCTCCGCCTACACATGCTACTAAACAATCAGGCAACCTGCCCTCTGCTTCCAGAATCTGTTTTTTTGCCTCCTTGCCGATTACCGAATGGAAATATTTCACCATGGCTGGATAGGGGTTCGGGCCGAGCGCCGAGCCGAGCAGATAATGCGTTGTTTCAAAGTTTGCAGCATAATCACGCAATGCTTCGTTAACTGCATCCTTTAACGTGCATGAACCTGCATCAACTATCTTTATAGTTGCGCCGAGCAGTTGCATCCTATAAACGTTTAGCCGCTGTCTTTCAGCATCTTTTTTGCCCATGTACACGTCACATTCCAGCCCGAATAATGCTGCTGCTGTTGCAGTGGCAACCCCGTGTTGCCCTGCACCTGTTTCTGCTATTATGCGCTTTTTGCCCATTCTTTTTGCGAGCAATGCCTGGCCAATAGTGTTGTTTATCTTATGCGCACCAGTATGCAACAAATCCTCACGCTTCAGGTAAATTTTCATGCCTAGTATTTTGCTGAGGTTTGAAGCAAAATAAAGCGGTGTTTCCCTGCCAGCATAGGTTTTCAGATAGTATGCTAGTTGCCTGCTAAATTCTACATCTGCCTTTGCAGCATCAAAGGCTTGCTCCAGC
>CAZBWC010000090.1:0-2504 GCA_964495395.1 Microcaldota archaeon | reverse complement strand
TCTTCCAGTGCAGGCAGCAAAAGCTCTGGCACGTACCGCCCTCCAAATTCACCATATCTGCCATTCTGTTGTGCATCAGCCATCCTGCCCACCTGATTTCAGCTCCCTTATCTTTTCCTTCAAGCTAGTAGCCTTCCATATTGCAGTTCCAACAAGCACACCATTTACGCCAGTGTTTTTCACCATGGCAATATCAACGGCATTTTTTACGCCGCTTTCGCTTATCACCGGCTTAGGCACACTTTCAAACGCGTCCAGAATTTCCTTAGTCCTGTTAAGGTTAACCGTAAGCGTTCGCAAATCCCGATTGTTTATGCCTAATATGTCGGCATCGCTTTCAATCGCAATTCGCATTTCCTCTGCATCATAGCTTTCAAGCAGAACTTCCAATCCGCATGAATGTGCTACCTCTATAAGCCTGTCCAAATCCAAGCCTAGTCTGTTTGTAACCTTAACCACAAGCAAAATTACGTCTGCACCCATTGCCTTAGAAGCCCTTATCTGTCTTTCATCAATTACAAAGTCTTTCATTAGCACAGGCAGGCCAGTGCTTTTTGCAACAGGAATGTTGCTTAAACTGCCTTTGAATATTTTAGGTTCGACAACAACAGAAATTGCATCAGCACCGCTAAGCTTGAATTCATCGGCAGTTTTTTGCACATCAATATTGCCAAAAGAATATTCTCCTGCAGGCGATGCGTGCTTTATTTCGCAAATCAGGGTGAAGTTGTTTTTCAACAGTTTCTCTTTTAGTGAGCATTTTGGGAATTTGGGAAGCGTCACATCCGCATCTGCCTCAGCTACATCATAGGATCCTTCAGCTAGTGTGGCCTTTGCTTCCCTTATGAACCTGTCTAGGATATCTTTATCTCCTATCTGTGTTATCATGCCTGCCATTCATCCCACCTCAAAACTTTTTAGCTGTTCCAGCTTTTCCATCGCCTTTCCTGAATCAACTGCTTTCTCAGCAAGTGTTATGCCTGCAGCTATGCTGTTGCATCTGCCTGAAACGTAAATTGCAGCGCCCGCGTTGAGCAATGCAACATCTCTTGCAGGGCCTTCACCACTGTTCAAAACCGACATCAATATGTTTTTGCTCTCGTTAGCTGAGTTTACTGTCGGGATTGCGCTCTGGCTGAAACCGAATTCGCTGCTGTCAATTATTTTCTCTTTGATTCTGTCATTTTCCAGCTCAACAGCATCAGTTTTTCCAAGTATCAGCTCATCAATACCATTGCCGTTAACCAACAATGCTTTCTGCGTGCCAAGCTCGTTAAGTGTCTTGGCCATTTTTACAAGCAGTTCCCTGCTATACACTCCAAGGAGTTGTGCATTTGCGCCTGCAGGGTTAGTCAATGGCCCGAGCAGGTTGAACACTGTTTTTATCCCAAGTGCTTTTCTTACAGCTGAAGCATACTTCATGGCAGGATGAAAATAAGGGGCAAACATGAATCCGATGCCTATTGATTCGATGCATTTTTGCACTTCCAGTGGCTGGAGCATTTTAACGCCTACTGTCTCAAGCACATCAGCAGATCCGCATTTTCCAGATGATGCTCTGTTGCCGTGCTTTGCTATTTTTACACCTGCCCCTGCTGCGATAATCGCAGCCGCAGTTGATATGTTAAAGGTGTGCGAGCTATCACCCCCTGTTCCGCAGGTATCGACAAGGCCTTGCACACTCGGCTTTATCTGCACTGCTTTTTCACGCATGATTCTTGCAAATGCGGTGAGCTCCTCTGAAGTTTCTCCTTTTGCTGCCAGCGCAGTGAGGAATGCAGCAATCTGAATGTCTGAACACTCGCCGTTCATCAGGTGAGCCATTGCTGCTTCTGCCTCCTGAAATGTGAGCTGTTGTCCATTCACCAGTTTTTGAATCGTGCTGATCATTTAATGCACCTCAGGAAATTTTCCAGTAGTTTGTTGCCTTCTTCAGTCATGATGCTCTCTGGGTGAAACTGAACCCCGTAAATAGGCAGTGATTTGTGTTTTAGCGCCATTATCTCATTGTCATCATTGCTTGTTGCAAGCACTTCCAAGCAATCTGGAAAAGTAGCCTTATCCGCAACCAAAGAATGATAACGCATAACTCTAAGCGGATTTTTCATTCCTGCAAAAATGCCTATTCCTGAATGGCGTATCTCGCTTGTCTTTCCATGCATTGGCTTTTTAGCCCTGATTATTTTTCCGCCAAATGCGCTTGTTATGCCCTGATGACCCAGGCAAATCCCAAGTATAGGGATACGGTTGCCTGCTTGCAAAATTATTTCCCTGCATGCTCCAAAATCCCTGCTGCTCTCGGGGTTTCCAGGGCCTGGTGAAATGATAATTACATCGTAAGATTTGGCAGCATCTTCTTTGATTTCGTTGTTCCTTATTACAGCTACATCGTGGCCTAAACCTGCCAGGCTCTGATAGATGTTATAGACGAACGAATCGAAATTATCGATTAACAGCAGCTTCATATTTTTCATCTCCTACGGCCAGCAGCAATGCCTTTGCCT
>CAZBWC010000089.1:2385-4984 GCA_964495395.1 Microcaldota archaeon | reverse complement strand
CAGTTCGCTTCTAAGCAGTGAAACAGGCAAATCAACGCTTATACTGTCAGTTGGCACATGTTCGGTGTTTCTGCTCTCAAGGTCAAATAGTGTCTTCATTTTTTCTTCACCCTGGTTTGGTTTTGGCTCTGGTTTTGGTTCATGAATTCGAGCGAGTTGAAGAGTGCATTTCTGCCGGCAGGCTGTTCCTGGCCTGATGAGCTGCATTCGGTGCAGACGCTCCTTGCGCTGTTGAAACGCTTTCCAAGCAGGGCGTGGTTGTTCATGCAGTCGCTCATTGCATAACCTCCTTTACCATTTGTACGAATTTAGCAATATCTTCTTCTGAATTCATTTCAGTACAGCAAAGCAGCCACTCGTTGTCACGCAAAGCCAACTCACCCATAAAGCCTTCCTCAGCCAGAGCCTTGTTAAGCTTGCTTATTTCTACAGGACTTTTGACAACGAATTCATTGTAGAACGGCTTGTTATTAGCCAGTAAGAACCCAAGTACAGAAAGCTTTTTCTGGAGCAGGTGTGCACGTGCATATGAAACTTTAGCGGCTTGAGTAAGACCAGTACGACCAAGAAGCGCCAGGTGCACTGTTGATGCAAGTGCATTCAATGCCTGATTGGTGCATATGTTGCTCGAGGCTTTTTCACGCCTTATGTGCTGCTCCCTTGCCTGAAGAGTTAGGATAAAGCCGGTATTGCCTTTTGAATCCTTGGTCATGCCCGTAAGGCGCCCAGGTATTTTCTTTATGTGCGCCTGCTTGACAGTCATGAAACCTCCTGTAGGCCCGCCAAAGTTAAGGCCATTGCCAATAGACTGCAAATCGCCGACAACAACATCTGCGTCGTATTCTCCCGGTGGCTTTATGATTGCAAGCGAGGTGACATCCCCAATTGATACAACGAACAATGCGCCTGCATCGTGTGCCTGTTTTGCATAGGCAGAAAGGTCTTCAACACTGCCATAATAGTCAGGATATTGCACGATTACGCAGGCAGTTTTGTCTGATAACTGCATTGACAATGTGAATCCACATGCATTCGCATAAGTTTCGAGAACCTGCCTGTTGTTCGGGCTTATTGGATTGGCTATGAAAACTTCGCTTCTCCCGTTTGTGCCACGTGAAAGCAGCACTGCCTCTGCCAATGCCGTTGCCGAATCATACATGCTTGCATTTGCAACGTCCATGCCTGTCAGTTGACAAAGAAGAGTTTGGAATTCGTATATTACTTGCAGCGTACCCTGGCTCGCTTCAGGCTGGTAAGGAGTATAGGCAGTATAGAATTCACCGCGCAAAAGTATGTGATTAACTGCTGACGGCGTGTAATGATTATAGCTTCCTGCACCGCAAAACGGCTTCAGCGCATGATTTTTCCTGCTAAGTGTAGTAACGTGTTGCCTGACTTCCATCTCGCTCATTGCAGCAGGAAGGTTCAAAACACGGTTAAACCGCGGCTCGACTCCTTTGAAAAGCTCATCGGTGCTGGAAATTCCAAGAGCATGCATCATCTCCTGCCTATCCGCCTCTGTCAAAAGGATGTAATTCATTAAATAGACCTCCCGGCTGGATATGGCAGATAAAATTTATAAGTCAATTGGTGAAAACAGCTACAAGCAGCAAAAATACTCAAACATTTTCAGGATTCCAGCAAACGTGCAAATTTTCATTCAGTGAATCCAGCTTTGCCATATCACTTTCAGAAAGGCTGAAGTCAAAAACATCTGCATTTTCCATTATGTGCTTTTGGGAAGAAGCTTTTGGGATGGTTATGAGGCCATGCTGCAAAGCCCAGCGCAACAGTATTTGTGCAGGGGTTTTTGAATAGCTTGATGACAGTGCAAGCAAGCCGGAGTCGGAAAATTTCTGTCCGCGAACAAGCGGACTGTATGACTCTAGGGCAATGCCTGATTTTTTGCAGAATTCAAGCAGGTCTTTACGATAGAGATAGGGGCTGAATTCAACCTGGTTGACCGCAGGAACAACATCACAACTGCCAAGCAGCTCCTGCAAATGGCTGATGTTGAAATTGCTCACCCCGATTGCGCGGCATTTGCCTTCCTTTTGCAGCTTTTCGAAAACCCGCCAACTGACAAGCCGCTCTGCCACAGGCCAATGTATTAGATAAAGGTCAACATAATCCAGGCCCAGACGCGCCAGGCTAGCTTCAAATGCCTTTTCAGGATTGGCATGCTCGGAATTCCAGATTTTGGTGGCTAGGAAAATCTCATCACGCTGAATGCCGCTTTTCCTTATGGCATTGCCAACGCTTTTTTCGTTCCGATAAATAGAAGCAGTATCAATCAGCCTGTAACCGGCTTCAAGTGCCCAGGAAACTGCCTGTTCAGATACAGTACCTTCAGGAAGTTGCCATGTGCCCATGCCAAGAACGGGCATTTTGGCCCCATTATTCAGGCTGACGGTTGTTTGCAGATCCATCAAAAATCAGTGCTTCTGCTCTGTGACGAATTTGTCGTACTCTTCCTTGGTCATAAGCTTGTCCAGCTCTGAGGCATCTTTCAACCTGATTTTGACCATCCAGCCCTTTTCTTCAGCAGAGGCATTGATGAATTCTGGATGGCTATTCAGCTCTCCATTCACTTCGATAA
>CAZBWC010000089.1:0-2375 GCA_964495395.1 Microcaldota archaeon | reverse complement strand
CTTCGCCGCTTACAGGTGCATAAACATCGCTGCTTGCTTTCATCGAATCGACCATTGCCATGCTTTTTGACTGCTCAACCTGAGTACCTACAGCAGGCAGCTCAACGCTCACAAGGTCGCCCAATGCATGTTGTGCATAATCAGATATTCCCGCAGTCGCAATGCCGTCAGTAACTTCAACCCATTCGTGCTCTTTAGTGTATTTTTTCATCCATCCGCACCCCAGATAATTATTTTTTCTCCCTTTTATAAAACCTATGGCTGGTTGTTTTTGCCTTTAGCAGCCGCTCCCTGATTTTTATTTCTATTTCGCTGCCATTAGGCATATCAGCAGGAACAAACCCAAGCCCTATTGGCTTTTGCAATGTAGGCGAAAATATGCCGCTGGTAACATCATCGAACTTTTTGCCGGCCACATAAACTTCGTTGCCGTGCCTCGGCACTGCACGCTCAAGCAACTAAAAGCCTACTAGCTTGCGTGTAAGAGGTTTTTCCAGCAATGCCTTCTTACCTATGAAATCAGGCTTATCCAGCTTGACAGTCCACTTCAGAGGAGCTTCCAGCGGAGTAACATTTTCCGACATGTCATTGCCGTAGAGCATAAGGCCTGCTTCCAGCCGGAGCGAATCCCGTGCCCCAAGGCCGCATGGCTTTATCCCGAACTCAGTGCCTGCATCCATGCACTCCTGCCACAACCTCTCAGCCTCGATTGCCTTGAAATAAATCTCAAATCCATCCTCACCCGTATATCCCGTGCGTGATACTATGCATTTGACTCCTGAAATTTCCATTTCCGCAAAATAGAAGGTTTTTAGGGAGGCTAGGCCAAACTGAGTCAGCATTTGCAATACTTTTTCAGCAAGCGGCCCTTGCAAAGCCAGCTCTGCAACCTCAATGCTATGGTCCCGAAGCTCAGCACCCATGCTATGTTCCTTCATCCACTTGAAATCCTTGTCAATATTCGAGGCATTGACAACAATGAGGAATTTTTCGTCATTGAACTTGTACACGAGCAAATCGTCAACTATGCCGCCATGCTCATAGCACATTGGCGAATACAATATCTGCCCTTCAGCAAGCCTCGAAACGTCATTCGTGACGAGGCGCTGGACAAATGCAAAGGCATGGGGGCCAGTAGCATAAACCTCGCCCATGTGAGAAACGTCAAACAGGCCAACCGCATTGCGCACTGCATTGTGCTCCTCAATAATTCCGCTGTATTGTACGGGCATTTCCCATCCGCCAAATGGAACGAGTTTGGCGCCCAAGTCCTGATGCACTCTGTATAGAGGCGTTCTTTTCAGAGAATCCATTAATAGTATGGATACTTAGTGCTTAAAAATCTACCCCGAAAAATAGTATATTATGGACAAGATAGGCACTGTGATTGCATTGGAGGATTCGCCATCCACCACAACTTTTTCTTTTGTAATAGACAAAAAAGGTGCCATCCGTAAAGGCCAGTATGTGCAGGTACAGGATAAAGCAGGCATATTGTTTGGCCATGTCAGTGAGATAGTCAAGGCAAACAGGTATTTTGAAAGGGCCGAAAGTGTGGCTGAATTCGAGCACCACAGCAGCATGAAAGAAGTATTTCCTGTTGATGACTGGGAATATACACTGGCAAATGTCAGGATACTGGGCAGGCATGAAAAAAATGCCTTTCATAGGGTGTTTCTCCCGCCGCAGCCAGGAGCAGCAGTTACCTCTGCAGAAGAGGCATTGCTCAAAGAGCTTTTGGGATTCAAAGAGGACGGACTGCTCCTTGGCAATTTGCAACACCACGAAATTGAGGCAAGGCTGAGCCTGACCAAGCTATTGCAAAAACATCTTGCAATACTCGCAATGAGCGGAGCAGGCAAGTCCCACCTTGCATCAGTGCTTCTTGAGGAGATACTCGGCAGAAAAAAGGAGCATGGCAGAATTGCAGTGATAGTTGTTGACATACATGGCGAGTATATAGGCTTCCGCGAAGATGGAGCATATGGCCCGAAAACAAAAGTAATCGAAGGCAGCAGCATTTGCATGCCATTAAGGAAAATTTCTCCTGAAATATTAGAGGGATGGCTTCCTGATTTGTCTCACCCTCAAAAAGCGCTTCTTGGAAAGGCGATGGACGGGCTGAGAAAAGCAGGAGATAAAACTGGATATGGGTTCAAGGAATTGCTTGCAGCAATTGAAAATGATGATGCAAAGCCAGAGGTTAAAAGAACGCTGAAAAGAGCGCTTGCGGAAATACGCAGGTATAAATTCCTCTCCAAAGGCACTGAGAATCCAAGGCTTATGAAAGACGTGAGGCCAGGAGAAATGCTCATACTTGATTTCAGCGACATTGACAGCCTTAGAAAAAAACAGATAATGCTTGCGCTCATTGC
>CAZBWC010000088.1:1815-5210 GCA_964495395.1 Microcaldota archaeon | reverse complement strand
GCCTGCAAGCTTGCTCCTGAAAACATCCCAAATGCGGTATTCCGCACCGCAGATCTTCACAATTTTCTCGCCATAAACTTTATGGCCTGGAGTCATATTTTTGGTGGCAAGCCTGCCTTGAATCTCGAAAACACCTGGGAAGATCTCGTTCATATTACTCACAAGATAGGATGATGAGTGGAATAGTAAATAAAGATGCAGGATGCAGACAGAGATTGGATTCAGGCGATTAAAATACCCATTACTGCGGCATGACTTTTGTTTTAGTAGGCTCCCTGGCTTCAAATTGAGTGGCAAACCCGAGCCCGGACAGATATCCGGCAAACTGTGCCCCTGATAATGATTTAGTATCCAGAAGGAATGGGTTCCGTTTTAGGTAATCACGGCCACGTTCGTTAGCCGCAGTTATGGTGTAGACGCCGTCCTGGTTAACAACGCGGGAATCAAACCGAACTGCGCCAGGGTTATCCTGATTGAATTCTTCCAAATGGCTGGATAAGGACGAATAGAGATGTTGTTCGGTTTTGCTGAAATTGCGTAAATCATGAGGGGAAATCTTATACTCGGCATTGCCAGTATGATAATGGTATTGCGATACCTCGAGTATTGTGTTTGACTGCGCATGCGACCAGATAAGCGGTAGGATGGTTTTTTCGAGATTAATAGAAGCGTATGCCTGGGCACGCCCTGACTCCACCGCATGGCCGGTCTGTTTATCTAGAACCAGCTCAGCAAGCGAATAGGATGTACCTATCTCAAACCATCTTGTTTTGACCTCACCGGTTGTTTTATCTTTCATTTTCAGAAATAGATGCACTTCCTCATGTTTCTGCGAATCGGCATGTGCATAGAGATCCCGCTCGCCTGCTGCCCTGTCCTTTGACGACCAGTAGACTGCCTTATCCTCAAGGTCTACAACTACATCAGCTTCATGGCGCAATTCAGATTTTTTGAATATTTCCGAGAGCCCGTCAAGATAAAGCTTGCCAAAAGCAGACTGCGCATCTGATAACCTTGCGTCATCTATAAACGGGGCTTTTAGCATTTCCTTTAGTTGGCCCTCGAGCTTGGAAAGAGGCTTATCCAGTGAAGAAACACCTTCCTGCGACAATGCCTGGTTTAGGCCGGAGATTTCGTGCAACAAAGTGCGGACTTCATCTTTTGGGTTGGCCATAAGAGAATTAATATTTGGAGAGGATTAAGAATGCATCAATTCATCATGAAAAGGGGGCAAAAAGTATATCCCGATCCAACTAAAAAGTTGGATCGACCTATTCAGAACCCAACTATAGCAAACCTATAAATTTTGGTTTGCTAGATAGTGCACCGTCTTCAAAAGCAAGGCTTTTGGAGAGGCAGTGGATCATATATCCACTGGAGATTACTTATTTGGGGCTCTATAGACAGAAACCAGAAAACAAAATCGGAAAAATTTATTTGGTTCTGAATAAGCAAATGTTTAAAATAGCTACGACACAACAAACTAATTCCTATTATACGTTTTGATGAAACTTTTTCAAAAGTTTCCTAGGGATAATTATGGTTAGCGCATTAGATGTTGAAGCAGGGATACTCATCAGCAAGGTAGCTGAAAAGCTCAAAGGCATGAAAATCGAGAAGCCGGCATTCGTCGGTATGGTAAAGACAGGAAGCCATGCAGAGAGGCCACCGGAACAGGAAGACTTCTGGTACATGAGATGCGCTTCGCTTTTGCGCAAGGCATATGCAAACGACGTAATAGGAACGCGCAGGCTACGCAGGCAATACGGCGGAAGAAAAAGCCACAGCATAGCGCCAGAGCATAAGCGCCCGGCAGGAGGCTCGACAATACGCAAAGCAATGCAAACTCTTGAGAAGCATGGCTTACTCGAGAAAACTGCAAAGGGCAGAAAACTGACAGGCAAAGGAAGAAAGCTTCTTGACAACAGTGCAAAGGAGGCCAATCATGCCAAGTGAGGGGAAGCAGCCCGAGAGCAGAGACGATGAGCGAAAAAAGATAATTGAGGCAAAAAAAGCTGAAGAGCAGCTCAAGGCGATGCTTCGCGTGGTTCTTGAACCTGAAGCATATGAACGTTTATCAAATGTCCAACATGTGAATCAGCAGCTGTTTCTGACAGCAGCCCAAAACGTGCTTGGATTTTACAAAACAGTAGGAAGGAAGCTTGAAGAGCGCGAAGTGCTCGCGCTGTTGAAGCGGATAAAGACAGTAAACGAGACAAAAACATCGATAAGATTTGAAAGGAAGTGAAAAAATGGGCAGAAAAACGCTCGCAAAAAAGAAAAGGCTCGCCAGGGCAAATAGGCAGAACAAAAGGTTGCCGTTGTTCGTGGCAGTCAGGACTAAAAGAAGGATCCAGAGCAGCATTAAGAGAAGAACATGGAGAACAAGCAAGCTGCGCATACGGGAGGAATAAGCATGGAAGAGAGATTTTACACTATTAACCTTACAGAAGCATATGATCACACGCGCACCAAAAGGACCAGGAAAACAGTCAAGATACTCAGGAAGGAACTGGCAAAGCACATGAAAGTTTCCGAGGATGAAGTGAAGCTTAGTGAAAAGCTTAATGAATTCCTTTGGCAGCGAAGCATGCAGAGGCCTCCGAGATACGTGAAGGTAAAGGTGCAGAAAGGCGAGAAGACCGTTACTGCAAGATTGCCGGATGAAAAGATCGAGGAGAAGAAAAAGCCAAAGGATGAGAAACAGGCAAAGGAAAAATCCGATGCAAAAGCCGAACCGGAAAAGCCAGCGCCACAGGCCAAAAAAGAGGAAGCTAAAAAGCCTGGGGAAGGCAGTAAAAAATGAAGGTCACTGATTATTTCGGAAATCCCTGGATAGGGATGTTCCTGGCAACTAACGAAAGCACCACGCTAGTCCCTATTGATGCCCTGCCTAAATTGATTACTGCAATAAAGGAGGGCGTGGGCACTGAGATAATAAGCATTACCATGGGCGGTTCTAATTTACTGGGCATTTACTGCGTCATGAATTCCAACGGGATAGTAGTGCCCAATATAGTAACTGACGAAGAGGTAAGAATGCTCAAGGATGCAGGCTTAAACGTTTACAAATCAGAACAAAAACACAATGCACATGGCAATAACATGGTCGTAAATGACAAAGGTGGCCTCGTAAACGAGCAGATACCTTACAAGGAACTTAAGGGAGTGGAAGATGCTCTCGGGATAGACCTGGTACAGTGCAAATTGGCAGGCTATGTGACCGTAGGCAGCATGTGCATGGCAACTAACAAAGGATATCTGGCGCACTATGGCGTAAAGCCCGAGGAACAGAAGTTCATAGAGGACGTGCTCAAGGTCAAGGGAAGCATAGGCAGCCTTAACATGGGAACCGGGTTCCTAAGCCTTAGCGCAATAGCCATCAGCAAAGGCTA
>CAZBWC010000088.1:0-1805 GCA_964495395.1 Microcaldota archaeon | reverse complement strand
GTGTTGCTGTTGAATTTCATGTCTGGCATGCCAGAAGGCTACCAGCACTGTAGACGAGTGTGTGGCCTAGAGCTTGCACCCTAGGAATCTTGAATATAAATAAAAATAGTTAAAAAGTTAATGAAATTACTGCGTTTTAAGCTGGCTCAGTAACCTCACTGCTGCATCGAGCTGCGCGGGTGTTCCCTTAATTATTAAGGTATCGGGGCTTTCTCTGGTCAATTTCAGTTCCACCGGAGCGACGCTTTCAAGCGGCGCGCTGCCTCCCGATTGTCCTTCGGACAATGGGCGCAATGTTGCTTCTGCAACATTCGCGTCGGCAGCCTCAACCGCCACCCCGAGACGACCAGACGGCCCGCCGTCGAGGTCGACGTACCACCTGCTGTAGCCGAAGGCGCGGGCAACAGGAGCCACTCTCTTGGCAATTCTCCATAAGTATCTTGCTTCGGTATTTGAAGAGTCAATCTGATTTCCAGTTGGGATTCCATGAACTGCATCGGTTGGGTACCAACCATCTGAACCAGGGAATGCCTGAATTCCATCTACTTTAGTGGCATTGACAATCCGATTGTTTCCATCTATTTCTAGACTATAATCTGGATGCTCGGCAACCAAAATAACGTTTTTCTGTCCTTTATATTGTTCTGGAACAGGGAATACATGCCTAAAACCAGTTTCTGAATCAACATATTCAATGGTTTTGCCTAGCTTTTTTCCAACTTTATCATAACCAGTATAAGTGCCAGTCCAAGCAGGCAATGCAGGTCTGACGTTTGGCTGCTGCCATTCATCGCTTCCTACTAATGCCTTATCCATTCGCTTACTTGAAGCAATAACCAAACCTCTTTCATCTGCTAATCGTAAACCTTCTTCAGAAGGAACTTTGTTAGCGTAAGCTACTAATACTACTAAATTCGGACCCCTTGTTCTTTGGACTTCAGTTTTTTGAGCAACAGCACCCATAGATACACCTCATATAGTTGATACTATTTATGTATTAATATAGCACCAAGTCCTTAAAAAGCTATTGTTTATAACAACTAGAACGATCTACAGATAACCCATTCTCCGACTCTTAAAATAGTTATGGCCATTGAGGACGCCATAAAAAATTCAGATGTGGCGATCAGCCGAAATAAGATTTTAGAGAGATTACCTACTGCGGTAATGCGTTCAACATTAAATGCAGCCTTAGATTATCTGGAGAAAAAAGGCATAGTCCTGGAAACTAAAAAGGGATTCATATAGACTTTTAATCCAAGTAAGAAACTTGCTACGGCAGAAGAGAACGGGCTAGAGGTTTGATTATGATCAAGAGGATAATTGTTCTGTTATAGAACAGAAATCTTTATATATTGTTCTGTGTTAGAACAATACATGGAACCAAGCGAAGTGTTTGAAGAATGGAATGTTTACGCTAAAAAAAAGAAATTGCTTGACAGGGAAGTTAACCTAGACTCAATAATAGCAAATTCAAAATCGAAGATAATCGCTATTACGGGAATAAGAAGAGCAGGTAAATCCAGCGTTCTGATGCTTCTGGTGCAAAAGCTTGCAGTACAAGGAGAAAAAGTTTGCTATATAAATTTAGAAGATAGCCGAATAAAGGACAATCCGCAGGTACTTGATGAAACTATAAAATGGTTTGGGGATAGTGGCTTTCTAATATTGGATGAAATAACAAGTTCAAAAGACTGGGAAGGCTGGCTTGCACGTACGCATGAATTGCTTAAGGGAAGATTGCAGCTTATTGTAAGTTCATCACGCCAGAACCTCATCAAACCAAGTAAACCACTTAGGGGAAG
>CAZBWC010000087.1:2521-5295 GCA_964495395.1 Microcaldota archaeon | reverse complement strand
AGAAGGTTTCATCCAAAACCCACATTGCGAAAGGAAAAGCTATGAAAACAGCGCATCAGAGGGCACAGGCTACCTTGGAATACATGCTCATAGCGTCAATAATACTTATTTTACTGGGAATATCTATTTCGGCGCTTATGCACATAAAAGCAAACGCCGATGAAGCATATGAAAAGGCAATATTCCAGAAAGAGGCAAAAACTCTCGCAGGCTTGATGGAGCAACTTTGCATACTAGGCTCAGGCAATTCACTTGAGACAGAGCTTACCTACAAGCAAGCAGTTTCTTATGATGAAGGCGAAGCAATATTTGAAAGAAAAACATGGCAGGTTTACGAGCAAGTAGACTGCGAGGTTTCTGATGCAAATGCCGAGGGAAAAATAGCTCTGGCTAATGAGAACGGAGTAATTAAGGTCAACCACTCAGGGCTGAAGCCCTGAGCTTGCGGTTGGCTTTTAGAGGAAACACAGGGCTTCAGGCGGAAGCCGTGCATCCCTTGGGCGCAAGCTCATGGAATGTGCGCTCCTCCTAGGTTTGAAAACCTAGGCTTCCGCGCACCCTGAGTGGTTGTAAGGCCGATATGAACCATTAGCCGCTTAAATACATAAAAAACAACATTTAAATACTCTTTGAGCCATATTAGTATGAAGGGTTATGCAACAACGCGTTAGAGGTAGCAGGAAACTGCCTAAAACCAGAAGAATGCCAAAAATAGGAGTGTTAGTTGTAGATATGCAGGAATTCAAACATTCTGGCGTACCTGGCAGGGTCCTCGGATACCAACACGGAGAGGTAGAAACAGGCATACGCCGGGTTTGCGATGTATTAGAGGTTGCCAAGCAGCTAGGCTTACCTATAATGGTTACTGAATATTTACAAGACTGCGAACCTTCGAAGATTGCCGATATGGCAGGCACTGATACGATTACCGAAATCAAAGCCGCACTTGATGGATACGCAGGAGCCAGATACTTTCCAAAAATAGAGCCAGATATGTTTTCAGATAGGTTTTGTACTTTGGGACCTTATTTAGATGCACTGGACTTGGACATAGTGGCAGTAGAAGGATTTAATTTGACTGCATGCATACGCTCAGCTATCGAAAGGCTCTTAGAGAGGAAGATACAGGTTGCAACTTCAGGGGAAGTCTTGTTCATCAGGGCCAAAGGAATGAGCTTATGGAAACAGGAATTTATAGATGAATCCATAGCTGGGGCACTGCAATTTTATCGGAAACGAACAACCTGGTTCGAAACTGCTAACGAGCTAGCTGAATTTATCAGATCTTCAGCGTCTTAGCCTGGGCATCTGCAAACGGGCCAAGAACAGGAAGCAGGAAATGCTCCATTTTGAATGCCTTGTACATGAGAAGCAACCATGCCACGAAAAGCACGAATCCGCCTGCAAATACGACAAGAGCACTTAGTATCAATCCGAAAGCAGGGAGTATCGAAAGTACTCCGGACACCACTGCAAGGCCAAACCAGACTATGCCAGCAACTACATGGAACACGATTGACTGGATTGAATGGAACTTTAATTCCAAATCTTCTTTTTTCATAAACAACACTGCCAAGCCGCCCAATATAGGCAGGAAATAGGCAAGTACCGCATACAGATTAGAGTTTTCTTCAGCCATATATTCACCTTTTTAATTTGATGGAATCTAATACAATTGATAGTTTTTAAATGGTGCAGAAACCATGAAAGCATATAACAGCCTCACAGGCACGACGGAAAAGCTTGCGCCAGTCGAAAAAGGCAGAATCGTAATGTATGTCTGCGGCCTTACCCCTTATGACCATACACATATAGGCCATGCACGCACTTACGTGGCATTCGATTTTGTGAAACGATATTTGCACGCAACAGGACATAGCGTTTACCATATACAAAACATTACTGATGTGGATGATAAAATCCTCAAGCGATGCAGCGAAACCGGTGAAGCGCCCAAAACAATGACGCAGCGATATCATGACGAAGCGTTGGAATGCTTTGGCAAGCTGGGTATACTTAGGGCAGATGTTTACCCTAAGGTCACTGAGCACATAAACGAAATAATAACCCTCATAGCGAGCCTTGTTGAGAAAGGATGCGCCTATGAAACCAAGACAGGCGTATATTACAGGGTGGCCAAATTCAAGGAATATGGCAGGTTATCAGGCCAGAAACTTGATGAGATAAAGGCAGGGGCGCGGAAAAGCGTAGATGAGACAAAGGAAGCACCAGAAGATTTTGCATTGTGGAAGAAAACTGATGGCGGGCTTATTGAATTCAGCTCGCCATGGGGAAGGGGCAGGCCTGGATGGCACATAGAGTGCAGCGCAATGGCAATGAAATACGCAAGGCGCACTTTGGACATACATGGAGGCGCACGCGACCTGATATTCCCGCACCATGAAAACGAAATTGCGCAAAGCGAACCTGTGCACGGCAAGTTCTGCAATCTTTGGATGCACACCGGGTTTTTGACAGTAAACGGCGAGAAGATGAGCAAAAGCCTGGGTAATTTCATACGACTTGGCGAGGCAATGGAAAAATTCGATGCGAATGCAATAAGGCTTTTCTTCCTGCAAACGCACTACCGCAGCCCTATTGATTATAACGAGGAGCAAATAACTGCTGCAGGTGAGAGCATTGAGAGGATACTCAACACGATTGGCCTTATAAGGGAAGAGTTGGCAGGCGAAAAAAGCAGGAAAGCAGACAAGGAATTCAGGAAACAGGCTGAAAAACTAGTTGATGAGTTTTACGGCAACCTGGACAACGAT
>CAZBWC010000087.1:0-2511 GCA_964495395.1 Microcaldota archaeon | reverse complement strand
TTGATACACCTAACGCACTTGCTGCGTTGTTCGGCATTCTTAAGCTGGCAAATCAGCACCTTGCCAAAGCAGGAAAGGACAGTGAAACGTTAAGCTACATTGAAAAAGAGCTTGTGAAAATGCTCGGGATATTCGGGCTTGAGGAAAAGAAGGCAGGCTTAGGTGGTAAGCTTGAAGAGCTGAATAAGATTCTTGCTGATTGTGGCGGAAAAGCTGCCAAAAATGCTGAGGCAGCTCTTGACAGCATAGTGCAATTGCGAGAGGATTTAAGGAAGCAAAAGCAGTATGCAAAAACAGACGAGATAAGAAATAGGCTCAGCGCAATGGGCATAACGCTTGAGGATAAGAAAGGCGGGCAGCGATGGAAGATAAATTAGCTCCCGTACATCCCGTTTTTTTCAATCAGGTTTAGCAGCAGAGGCATGATGTCTGAGCCATTAATGTGCCCTAACCCGCCTTGCATGCATGAAACCTCATCGAATTTTGCGACTGAATCAGCACGCTCATTCTTTCCATAAATCAAAATAGGCACTTCGTGGCCGGAATGGGCCTTGCGTACGCACGGTGTAGAATGGTCGCCCGTAATAATCAGATAAGCCCCTGTATCTTTCAGGACAGGGATAAGCTCTTTGTCTATCCTTTCAAGCATCGCTGTTTTTTTCTTGAAATCACCGTCGTGGCCTGCTGAATCGCATGCTTTCACATGCAGGAAAACGAAATCGTGCAGCTTTAATGCCTCCTCTACTGCCTTGGCTTTTGCCTTAAGGTCGGTTTCAAAAGTGCCTGTTGCCCCTTTGACATTTATGATGTCCATGCCCACATAGCGCGCCACGCCTTTGTAAAGAGCGCCGCCAGCAATGCATGCAGCGCTTATGCCAAACATTTGCAGCATCGTAGGAATTTGGATATGAACCCCTGCACCCCTTAGAAGAAGCATGTTGGCGGGCTTTTTGCCTGATTTGGAGCGTGTTTTGTTTAGTGTGTGAGAGTCAAGAATGCCATTAATCCGCTTTAAGTACTGGTTAAGCAAATCTGCGGTATGTGCGCTTTCAGGCATATCATCAACAGGCAAGCATGCAACCGAAGCCCCTTCATGATGGGAATCAGTATCTGACACAGCAGGGCTTAATGAAGGACCGCGCAGTACTAGAACGCCCCGATGCTCAGTCGAGGATCGGAAAATGAATTCGACATCGCCTATTTTCAGGTTCAGTGCGCCTTCAAGCTGCCTTGCCTCGTCTGTTGATAGCCTGCCAGCTCGCCGGTCTGTGATTACCCCTTTTTCAAGCGTGGCGAAATTGGCCCGTAGCGCTATGTCTCCAGGGCGAAGATCAAAGCCCATGCCCAATGCCTCTAAAGGCCCTCTGCCACCATAGAATTGTGGCGGCGGATAACCAAATAACTGCAAATGAGAAACGTCACTTCCAGGGGTTATGCCATTGCTTATGGTCGACATAAGGCCCGTCATGCCGTCTTTGGCAAGCGAATCCATATTGGGCAATTTAGCAGCCTGGAGAGGCGTTTTCGGAGTTGGCAAATCGCCCAAACCGTCTATTATGAATAAAATCGCTTTTGACATGCTGATGATAACTGGATAAATTTTATATATGCTGCTATTGCCCCGCTCATGAAGATTAATTTTTAAGGGCTTAGCTTTAGAGTATAGCTGGGAGGAGCAAGATGCAGAAATTAGACCTAGCGCCGCAAGTGGCCGCTTTCTACGAGTTTTTCACGAGCATATACAAAGACAGGATAAACAAATTGCTGCTTGTTTACCCGAAAAAAAGGAGCCTTGAAGTAGATTATCAGGAGCTTGAGAGATTCGACCCTGACCTTGCCGACCAACTCGTTAAGCAGCCGGACCTTCTGATAAAGGCCGCGGAGCAAAGCCTGGAGAACATGAATAGCACCATGCCATCCGATGTAGGCGTATTCGCCCCCCATGTAAGGATATACGGCCTTTCTGATTTCGATTTGCTAATACAGGATGTGGGCTCGAAGAACCTGGGCGAGCTTATTGCTGTCAAGGCAGTAGTGACCAAGCGTACTGAAATAATGCACAGGGTGAAAATGGCAGTGTACGAATGCCAAATATGCGAGGCCCGAACCCGCAGCCCCGTAACCAAAAACTTCGTTCCTCCAAAAAGGTGCGAAAGCTGCAAAAAATTCGCACTAAAACAGCTCGATGAGGAAAGCAAATTCGTAGATGTGCAAAGATGCGAGGTGCAGGAGTTGCTGGAGAGGACAAGTGGCGGAGCGCCTGCAGCGCATGTTGAAGTACTTATGGAAGAGGATATGGTCAACAGCGTCTCCCCTGGCGATAATGTGGAAATTGTGGGCGTGCTGAGACTGAGGCCCCCTATGAAGATGAGGCAGAAGCAGGAGCTGGTTTATGGCAGGTACCTTGAGGTTAACCATATAAAAAGCATGAAAAAGGATTTCGAGGAGCTTGACATCAGCAAAGAGGAGGAAAAGGAGATAGTTGAGTTTTCAGATGACCCGAACCTCGAG
>CAZBWC010000086.1:2439-5315 GCA_964495395.1 Microcaldota archaeon | reverse complement strand
TTGGCACATTTTCAATCCAACCCATGCAACACCTAAAATCCTCTCTTGATATCTTCTCCAGCCAGATGTACCAGCTGCAGTTTCTCATGATGCTTGCCTATCTCCAGTCAGGCCTTGTGGCTTTCATACAAAATAATTCATTCGCATACCTGCTTTCAGCCGGGCTGGTTTTCCGGGCATTTTTCGCAACACGCAAGTTTGGCGCATTTTTGCTCGCACTGTTTATCGGGGCGTATTTGTTCTACCCTATGTTCGTATTGCTCTTTCCACCTCCTGTTGCAGAGCTTGGCGCTGCACTGGGCACATTAAAAAACCTGGATGAAAATAGCTTCTATGCAGTGCCGCCAATCATTGACCTTAACGGGGATTTAGGCATTGCGCAAAAGATGGATGAGATGAGCATGAGGCTGAACACAACCAACCTGACCAACTCCTCAGTTGATTTCACAGGAGATACCATACTAGCAATACAAGGCAGCTCTCAGGTTCTTGGCAAGCTCTGGCTCTATCTTCTGGCCGCGCCATTGTTGTCATTATTGCTCACCGGAGTTATGGTGCGTGAATTATCAGCAGCATTGTCTGCCGAAATAGGTTTTTCATTTAACGTTATATGAGGTTTTGAAATGATCTGGAACCGTGGAATGACGATTGCGTCTCTTGTTGGCGGGCTTGTTGCCCTTCTGCTTACTGTTGCTACTGGCAACGCCATTCTCAGCCCGTTGGCATCATTTATGTTTGCCATGAGCCTGCTTATCTGGAAATACTGTTATCTGCTTATACCTGCGCTAACCAAAGCAGCCAACATAATCGAAGTGCGTGATGGTTACGAAGTTTCTCCCACCCGGGATTATATTACCCGGAAGGTTGGCGACGGCTATTATGCTTCGACATTTCTGGAGGTCCGCTTTTACGAAAGCTCGGTGGAGAAAGACGAAGACGAGCGGCACACGATGTTCGAGAGCTTTGAGAAGGCAATAGCCTCGCTCAAGTACGTTGTAAAAATCTCACTACTTATCTCAACCATCGACCTGTCAAAACACATAGACGACATAAAGACAAAGCGCGGCTCTGCTGAGGCAAAGAAGACACGCATGCCTGGAAATTCAGATGACCTTATTCGCACTGACCGTGAAATAGCGATGTGGAACAGGCTGCTTGACCGCATAACTCATGGCGAACGGCCTGTTGAGCTTCTTGCATTTGCCAGCACTACTGCGTTCGGCATTACCAAAGAGGAGGCAGTTGCGAGAGTGCGCAGGCAGGGCAAGGAAATAAAAACAATTTTATCAAGCTCACTTGGCTGTGATGTGCACGAACTTGTTGACCTTGATATGCTGCGCTGCTTTGAATGGGACAAGTTTTTCCCGGCAACGGCTGAAGATATAAAAGATGAGCTATTTTGATGAACCCAACTTTTTTAAACCCTCATTTACACCTATTATAACATGCATTTGTTTACACGGACAACTACTCATAGATTTTCTGATGGCTCTGTGCAGCTTGCTCTGCGAAAGGCTGTTGCCTCTTACAAGGCTCAGGTTAAACCAGATCAGGCTGTATCAGATTCCGTTTCCAGATGGCTCGCCTTATTTTTCGCAGAAAGAGGCCAGCATCTGCTATCAGAAAAAGGCAGGGCACAAAAAGACCTGGTTTCTGCAGCATTGGCTTCCAAAGATGCTGAATCGCTATATGACCAAGGGCTTATAGTCCGGCCTCGTAAGATTGACTGGTCAGACGGCATAATCAGGCGTGTTGTGGTTAGGAATCTGGTACGGCTGCTTGGCAATGCCCCTGAAAAATTGAGCCAGAAAGATTTTCGGGATCAGAAGCTAACTGGATTGCTTAAGCATTACCACGGTTCCCCTTATCTTGCTCTTGTTGATGCTGGGTTGGTGCATTCCATTGAAGATTCCGTTGTCCATTCCAAAACCGGAAAATTCGATTCACACAAACTTTATCCGTGGGAAATGCAGATGTCTCCGCGCAATATTTATGATTCCAAGGAAGTACAGACTGCTGCTTTCAAATGGCTGCTCTGGAAAACTGGAAAACAGCCTGCTGAATTAACCAGGCCTGTATTTATTGAACACGGTTTAAGGCCGCTGTTGGACTGCTTCAGGGGCTCTCCTTACCTGACTTTGGTGGGCCTTGGTTATGCCTATTCAATTGCCGAGCTACTCGAGCATTCAGGAAAAAAACGTTTCAAGGAGGCAAAAATCTATCCTTGGGAAATGGCAGTCACCCCTAACAATATCTACAATGACAAACGCTGTCGTGTAGCTGCGGTAAAGTGGCTCCTGTTTAAAATCAAGAAGGATCCTTCGAAGCTGTTGAACCAGGATTTTGTAGATCACGGGCTTGATTATCTGGCGCGCATCTGTTATCGCGGTTCACCCTACTTAGCCTTAGTTGAGTCTGGATATACATATTCCACATCAGACCTACTCTCTTTCGCTCGCAAGACAGGGCGCAAATTACCTTCAGAAAAATTATACCCCTGGCAGTTAGCTTCTCTTCCAAACCTATTCATGAGGGAAAGGCGCCATCAGGTTGCTGCTATGCAATGGCTTCTTTCCAGGTCTAAAATAACACTCACCAATCTTACTATACCTGTTTTTCGTGAGCACGGTTTGTTGGCATTAGCCAAACAGTATGGTGAGTCTGTCTATCATACTCTTGTGGGCTTTGGTTATGCCTATTCGGAAAAAGAGATTGCCAGGTTTGCAAAAAGCGGCAGTTTTCCAAAGGACAAACTTTATCCGTGGCAACTCAAACAAACTCCATACGGGTATTTCCAAGATGAAGCGCATCAGGTTACTATTGTGAATTGGCTTTTACAGAAGGCTCACATTTCACCATCCAGGCTCAGCCAGTCT
>CAZBWC010000086.1:947-2429 GCA_964495395.1 Microcaldota archaeon | reverse complement strand
GCCTTCTGGTTGTCACCTGCTCTTCTGCATACGATATGCTTGCAGCTGCCGGCTATGCCCATCCGCTTAAAGAAGTGCTCAAACATTCTGAAACTGGTGAATTTGACCGCAGCAGGCTTTATCCATGGGAATTGAAAACACCGCCCAAAACAATATACCGAAAAACGGCTTATCAGACTGCAGCAGTGCGCTGGCTTCTCTGGAAAACAGGAAAACAGCCTGAAGAGCTGGAGTTTTCCGATTTCAGGAGAAATGGTCTTAAAGGCCTTCTCTATTACTACCACAAAAACTCTCCAATAAGCCTGCTGTCCCATGTTGGCCATGTATTTAACCAAGCCGAATTTGTAGAGCATGCCCGCTCGGGAAATTTCCAAAACGGCCGCATATACCCGTGGCAGCTCAAATGTTCCGGAACTGCTTTATGGAGGGACAAAACCACTCGTGTTTCAGCGACTAAATGGGCTGCCTGGAAAGTAGGCAAACCGCCTAAAACCCTACAAGCCAGAGATTTCGAAGCGCTCGGCCTGCGAAGGCTGATGCTTTTCCACAAAGGCGATGTTCGGGCTGCATTAAAGGAGGCTGAACTAGTATGCTAGATACTGTTCCAGCCCAAGGTACAATTTCACGCAGATCGTTGCGTTCGGTTATAGCGCGCTGTGAACCTAAGTCAGATGCGCTTCAGGAAATGCGCCAGCCGAAAGCGGCTTCGCATGCACATGCTAAATTTAAATCCTGCTTACCTGGGCTTATGGTTGGCCACGGCCATTATAGGGTAACTAAAAAAGGCTCAAGGCACTATGGTGCTGCAAGGGTTAAGCAGATGGTGGATTCGGCTGCCATACCGAAGCTTTTGTCTGGTGGCCATATTGCTCCCTTACCTGACTGGTCTGATAAAAAGCTCGTTGCTGCAGTTGTAACTGCATTGCTCAAAGCACTTGGCAAAAAACCAGTGCAACTCACAACTGCCGATTTAAGGCATGCTGGCCTGGCATTCATGGCACGAGCGTATGGTGCATCAGCATACAAAGTTCTTGTTGCTGCTGGTTATGCGCACTCTCCTGGGGATATGGCTACACAAGCAAAAACCCGAAATTTTGAAGATACTAAAATCTACCCCTGGGAACTCGAAAAAGCCCCTAATGGATTTTTTAATTTGCGAAAAAACCGTATAGCTGCTGTAGAATGGCTTCTGCACAAAGAGCATCTTGACTCACCGACTGCCCTTCGGCTGTCCCATTTTGAATCTAATGGCCTGGCAGGATTGTTTTCGAATAATTATTCCGGTTCTATGTATAGCGTCCTGATTGAGCTTGGGGTTGCCCATTCGAAATCTGATGTTCTGGCGCATTCTACCGCTGGTGCATTTAGTGCTGAAAAACTCTATCCATGGGAACTAGATTTTGTTCCTGGCCATATCGCTACAAATAAGCGCATGCGTATCGCTGCAATAAGGTGGCTTGTCTGGAAAGGCAAACAGCCAGA